>NZ_JACJQS010000027.1:0-65123 GCF_014696755.1 Anabaena sp. FACHB-1391
CAGGATTGTTGTTTATCAGTTGTCTGTGAGTTGATCACATTTTATTTGTCAGAATCAGGATGTCCAGGATTTAAGGATTTACAGGATTGTTGTTTATCAGTTGTCTGTGAGTTGATCACATTTTATTTGTCTGAATCAGGATGTCCAGGATTTAAGGATTTACAGGATTGTTGTTTATCAGTTGTCTGTGAGTTAATCACATAGTCATGGTAGTTAATTGTTAAAGTTTCTGCTTTGATTATAGCAGGTTTCGCGTAACTTTTGACCTAATTTAAAACCAAGTTTTTTGGTTATCATCCTGTAAATCCTTAAATCTTGGGTATCCTGATTCTGACAATATCTTATAAATTATTACTCATTTTACTCGATGTTTTCCAAAAAATTAATCTTTCTATACAATTGCTTTAATGGTAATTTCACATTAATTGATGCCAAATGTAAAATAGCATCTTCTGTTTCATATTCAGTTAAAACCCATTGATTTTGATGATTTTTTACGTACTGCATTATATAATATTTAGTTTGGTCAATTAAAATATATTCTTTAAATTCAGGAATGGAACGATAATAGAGAAATTTATCTCCCTGATCATAATCTTTTGTAGATTTAGATAAAACTTCACCAATTAATAACGGGTTAGTAACTATAGTGGTGTTATTTCCATAATAAATAGGTTCACCTTCAATTACCATCACGTCAGGATAAGTAAATTGGCGATATTTTGGTATCCACAGTTTAACATCACCAATATAGACTTCATAATCTAAATCATTTAAGGCTATATTCAAGCCAGTAGCTAAATTTAATGCTAATTTATTATGATTTGTTGTTCCACCAGTCATAGATATAATTTCTCCGTTTCTGTATTCATTTTTATGATCAGATTTTGCCTCTAGTTCTAAATATTCTTCTGGAGTATAGTAGGCTGTAACTGTTTTGATTTCTTGAGTAGTAATTTGTAGTTTCATAATCCTGTAAATCCTTTAATCTTGGACTTCCAGATCCCGGTTTTTTTTAAGAAGTCGGGGATCTAAGCACTCTTATATTATACCTTTTAAAAGGTCTTCTGCTTTTAACTGATAATGTTCTATTTTTACATAGGGTTGCCAATCTAATTTTACTGGGTCTTGAATAGTATGAACTTCTGGAGATAAAGCACAATTAAATACTACATATAACCAGTAATCCCTCTTTAATCTTGCTGCTGTTTTATATTCATTGGTTGTTAACGCCACTTCACCAATATTTGCCTGTCCTTTGACTTCAATAAATCTGACTAAACTAGCTTTTAATGGATCTCCAGAATCAGGTTGACGGGATATCAAATCAAAGCCGCGATTTTCTTTTTCTACACTCATAACTTGCCAACCTCTGGCTGTTTCATATTCTATCACTGTCTGAATTGCTATTTTTTCAATTTCATCATCAGCTACCATCGGTGCGATTTCTGGAGAACTTCTTTCAGGATGGGGTAATACCCAAGCACGGCCATGATGATGAATATCGGTAATTGCACAACTGGCTTCTTGCTGCAATTCTTCCCGACGTTGTTCTAACCTCCCATTTAATTCAAATGATCGGTCATCTAATTGTTTCATTCTCCCATCTAAACCTTGTTCTTTATCACCAGATTCTTTCTGTTGCAATAATTCTCCATATTGAATCTGGATTTTATCAATAATTATAGTCAAACTGTTTTCTATATAATTAGAAATTGTCTCTATTTCCTTTTGTCGCTGAGTCCTAATTTCTGTTAAAAATCTATTTAACTCCTGTTCAATTAATGCTTGTTCTACCTGTTCTCGTCTGGGTAAATTACTATCATCTGGTAAATAATCAACTAAGTTATGATTATCTATATTTTCTCCATTTTTAATCGGAAAATCTGCTTTTTTTGCTGGTACTAAATCTAAAAATAAAGTTGGTTGGCGGACTGTCATTGTTCCATTTAACTCTGTCTGTACCACATATAAACGTTCATGGAGTTTTCTACCCCGTCCATCGGTAATAGCAGCCGAAAATACATCTAATCTCGCTGGTGATTTACTATGCAAGTCTAAGAATATCGCACCCCGACGCAAATCTTCCTGTACCTGTGCAGAAACTTCATCCCGTACACATTCAAATAAAGGATGTCCTGGTGTGACCCATTCCAATGTCGGGTCATCTATTAAGATATTTTTATCAAAGGTAATCTTTTTATAGTCTCGTCCCAATTTACCAAAGCGGTTTTCTAACCTATCTCCTGTTCCCCATAGAGTCCGAGGAACACGCCCAATTCTATATATTTTCTTACCCTTAGCTGTTTCCTTGGGATGAATCCCCGCTATAGGTGCTGCTTGTACAAAGAAATCATGAATCACTTCAGGTACTAATCTCCGTTCCTTAGCTTCAGCAGATTTACCAATAATTTGTGATAAATTTAACTCCCGTTTCGCCAGTCCTTCCAGGGCTGAATCGCTAATTTTACGGAAATGCTCCGTATCTACCTGTTCCACAATCTGATTCATAATTACAGACTCAGTAAGATTATGAGCGTACATCTCCCGCATCATCCGTTCTAACTGATTAGCAGGGAAAATATCACCCAGTACGTTAAATACTTTACCCGTCCTCTCTGGATCTAAATCTATCTCAATAGCGCGAATCCGTTCAAACAGTTTCCATAATACCTTGCCTTCGCTGGTGTTAAGAGCTACAAAGTTAAAAATCAAACAATCCTTATCCTGTCCATAGCGGTGAATCCGTCCCATGCGCTGCTCTAACCTGACAGGATTCCAGGGAATATCATAATTAATCATAAACCAACAGAATTGTAAATTAATACCTTCTCCTGCGGCTTCTGTAGCTACTAAAACTTGACAATCTTCTCTAAATTCCCGTTCTGAATAAATCCGAGTATGGGGGGTATCTCTATCACCTATTTTCATCCCCCCATGAATTTGGGTGACAGTTAATCCCCATTCTCTTAATTTCCCAACTAAATAATCTAAGGTATCTTTATGCTCGGTAAAAATGAGCATTTTCATTTTCGGATCTTTAAATATTCCTTCTTGGGTAATTACTTCTTTCAGCTTGACTAATTTAGATTCAATTTCTCTCTTTTCTAATATCAGTGCTTGACTAATTAATTCATTAAGTTGCAAAATTTCTTTTTTTAAAGTAACAGGGTCAATAGAAGCAACTACACTTTCTAAATCACTGATAATTTTTTGCTGATCTGTTTCTGTTAATTCTTCAAAATCCTCTGGAAGTTTTTTATTAATTTGCTCTTGACGATAGCTTTCTGGGTCTTCTAAAATCCTCTGGCGTTTATCACGCATTCTTTCTAAACTTCGTCTGACAGCGTAAATACTAGAAGCAAAGCGACGTTGTAACATGGCCATTGTAAAACCTAAAGCCCTACCTCTGGCTGTATCATCACTAGCAGCTTTAACTGATTGGTCTTCTACATAATCAGTGAGTGCATGATAAAATTCTAATTCTTCTGCATCAATTTGAAATTCAATGGTGTCAACTTTACGGTTAGTGAATAGTTTTTTGACAATTCCTGTTTCTTCAGGGAATGTAACTAGAGCTTCTTTAGTTCGACGTAGGTAAAAAGGAGCATTATTCCGTTTCATTGCGTCCTCTAAACTGCTGACATCTCCATAAACATCTCGGTCTAATAATTCTAGAAATAAACAAAAGTTTTTCGGATCACCTTTATGGGGTGTAGCTGTCATTAATAAATAGTGGTCGGTAATTTTTCCCAGTTCTTCACCGAGTTTATAAGCCAAGGTTTTATTATCGGAACTATAGGCACTCATTTTATGAGCTTCGTCTACAATGATTAAATCCCAATTACTTCTTAATAAACTATCTTTTGCGTCCTCAATGCGCGAAACCCAAGATACAGAAGTGACAACTTGATTTTTTTCTTGCCAGGGATTAAAACCATAGTTAGCGCGGAGGACATCACCGCGTACAACTTCAAATTCTTCTCGAAATTTGTCTTTTAGTTCTCGTTGCCATTGAAATGTTAGGTTAGCAGGGGTAATAATCAGGGTGCGTTTAACTAATCCTCTAATTTTTAGTTCTTTAATTAATAATCCTGCCATAATGGTTTTCCCTGCTCCAGGATCATCAGCTAGTAAAAAACGAATGCGAGGCTGTTTTAAAAAATACTCATAAACTGCTTCTAATTGGTGTGGTAAGGGGTCTACACGAGCGATCGCCAATGCAAAATAGGGATCATACTCATAAGCTAATCCCAACCGCAAAGCTTCCACACCAAAGCGAAAATATTGGGCGTTACCATCAAAGGGTTCTTTTTCAGGTGAGGATTCTAACTTTTCCAACTGTTGAGCATTGAGAATTGCTTGATAAGTATGATTGGTATTAATTCCAGTCCCAATCAGTTTTATCGAATCACCCATTGGTACAACTACCAATACCTGTACAGGTTCGGGAAAGATTGAACCACGAACAATTACATTTGCTTTCAGTTGGTCTAGTTTCACACTGTCACCATCACTTTAGAATATGCCTTAATTTAAGGTATACAAATATAGGCAGAAATAATACGGTAAATAATCAGAAAAACCATTGTCATCTACCTAAAGTTAGATATTGATCAACAAGTAATTCTTGGGAGGAAACTGCCAACCACAAAAGCGTAAGTAGGTTGGCGTTAAAAATTGATAGTGAGGGAACTCTTAACTGGGAACTCTTAACTGGGAACTCTTAACTGGGAACTCTTAACTCTTAACTGGGAACTCTTAACTCTTAACTGGGAACAGGAAAGAGGTTATGGGTAACTTTACTTTTCGTTACTTGTGTCGGTTTTTTCCCGTTGACCTATTTACTCTACCCACAGTAGAGATACACAATGAAACAGCTTCATTATTTCTTGGCAATTATCCAGACCGCGTGAACAATGCCAAGAATATAAAAACCAAAGATAGTCAAAAGTAAATTAATCCAAAAATCTAGACCAAAACCCACTTGTAAAAAGACTCCCAAAGGTGGGAGAAAAATTGCCACTATAATTCTAATTACATCCATACTCATCAATACCTTTTGTAAATAGCTGACATTTCTAGAGTTAACATCACCGTCTGTCCGGATCATTCCTGAAAAGATACAGTAAACCGTACTCTTCAACCACCACTAATTTTAGCCTTGTAACCTAATTTTACCAAAATTTCTAAGATCTTCTGTTTATGGTCTCCCTGAACCTCAATTTCATGATCTTTAACCGTGCCACCGGTACCGCATTGGGCTTTTAACTGTTTTAATAAATTAGCCAAAGTTTCCGGTTTAGTTTGAAAACCAGTAATAACCGTGACAGTTTTCCCCTTCCGTCCAGCGCGAGTGGCTTGGATTCTTACATTTTGCTGATTTGGGGGTAAATCTTGGATTCCCCGCTCCAAAGCCCGTTCTAGTGGGGGTGAACTACCGTTACCAAATTCCTGGTAGACAAAGTTTTTGTCAGATTTAGGATTAGCCATAGATAGAATTTAATGCAGGAAAAATAAACTTTCATTCTCAACAATTTTAACCTAAGCGGTGGCAATTCAATATATCATTGCTGCATGATAGACTATATATAAGAGGATAAGAGAAAATAAACCACAAAGAAGTCGTGCCTTCATGGTTCATTACATTAGTTATTACCTAATTCTAACTGTCCCCCAAGGGTGGAATTAAAACTCAAATTTTAAAATTTCAAGTCTTCAGAACTGACACTAACAGATTGGGAATTTTGACTTTTCACAGTCTGTGCTAATTTGCCATTAGAGAGAGCAGCAATAGCACGAGCGTATTGGGGATCACTATTTGTAGCGATTAAACTCGGATTAGAAGCCAACTGGCGTTCTTGCGTTTGTGTTAAGTCTAGCTTGATATCAGGTGCAATCCCCTTATGGTTGATATCTGTACCATTGGGTGTATAATAATGGGCAATGGTGACGGCTAAACCTGAACCATCTTCTAGTTCATGGACTGACTGTACCAAAGCTTTACCAAAGGTTTGACTACCAACAATTACAGCCCGTTTGTTGTCTTTGAGAGCGCCGGTGAGAATTTCACTGGCACTAGCAGAATTACCATCTACTAAAATTGCTAAGGGTAGTTTAGTAATAGCTGTACCATTAGCTGTGGTTTGGGCGCTCGATCCTTTGCGGTCTACGGTTTTGACGATATGACCGTCATTTAGCCACATCCGGGCAATTTCTATACTCGCATTCAACAAACCACCGGGATTACCTCGTAGGTCTAAAACATAGGAATCAACTTGATCACTATTCCCTCTGCGAATAGCTGCACGCATTTGATCAGCTGCGTGGGAGCTAAATTCTTGTAAGCGAATATATCCAACCCGCCGATTCGCTTCTTGTTTGAGGGTATACCGAACAGTAGGAACTTCTATTGTTGCCCTTGTTAATTTAATTTTGAATTTGCTTCCTGGTCGTTCTAGCTCCAGGCTAACACTAGTACCTACTTGACCACGAATTAATTTTGAGCCATCTTCTACTGTCATTTTCAGGGTAGATTTACCATTAATGGCTAATATCTCATCCCCTGATCTTAGTCCGGCTTTAAAGGCTGGAGAATTGTCTATAGCCTCTATCACGGTGAGACGCTTGGTGTTTTCGTTTACTTGCATCCGAATACCAATCCCGGATACTTCCCCAGATGTTTGACTAGTTAGGGATTCATACTGTTGGGGGTTCATAAACCGAGTGTAGGGATCACCGAGCTTTTGCAAAGCTGCGCGGATTGCTACGTAGGCTTCATCTTTAGAAGTATAGTCTTTACTTAATAGGCTCTGCCTGATTGCTTGCCAATCTTGTTGATTAAATTTATCATCAACATATTCACGATTCACCAACTGCCAAACTTGGTCAACTAATGCTTTAGGACTATCTTGTAAAGCAGCATGAACTGATTTTGTCCAAGCTTGACCAAATACAGATATGGTAGCAGTTGTGGCGATCGCTCCACCAATCAAGGCAGCCTGGAGCGGTGAGTAATGTTTCGCAGATTGGTTCATGTATATTAGCGGAAATAGTTGTGTTTTTGAGGGTTTATTAATCAGAATTGCCTGATTTTTTGTGGTTTTTTATCCTAATAACCTTTATACTTCATCTATCTTGAGACCTTTTTTCCGTTATGGAATATTTTATTTGTTGGTTAGGCACTATTACAGGTTGAGTTGAACCGTTTTTTTACAAAAAAACAAAAGCCACCTTGTGACATTGACATAAGTGTCATTTATAAATTCTCAATTATCTTCTTTACCATACCATTTTCTTGCCTGAGTGGGTGTAATTTCTATTAACATAATCATTAAAGTTTTATTAATGATGTTTTATAAACTGATCATCAATTCTATTAATTCACCTTAGGTGTAAATCAATAAAATGTAACAATTATTACAAAGTTTACTTCTCCTTTGCCAAAAGACCAGATTTTGTTGTCCTGTGTATAATTCTCTTTTAAGAAGGATCATGAACTAAGATGATATCATTTTTTGAGTAGCTGAACATAAATATCATTCATTCCAGACTATGTAAGATATGCAAAAAACTCAGAAAACTGACAAAAGTTTGACATAGCTCCTCTTCCTTTCATGAGAGAGGATTCCTGAACGCTTCATTGGGTTGTGCTACCGAAGTAGTCTTAGCATCCCTCGACGTTCGTTTACAGTCTCCCAATGCCATAAGGCGACTATTCAAAATAGTACCACAATAATCGCCAAGCCGTCCTTCTAGGACGGGGCTTGTGTCTCATGTTTTTAGTCAACAACACAACTTATGAATAACAAACCCAAAATAATTGTCCTCGATGATGATCCTACCGGTTCCCAAACCGTCCACAGTTGTTTACTATTGATGCGTTGGGACGTGGAAACCCTGGGTTTAGGATTAAAAGACGATGCCCCCATTTTCTTTATTTTAACCAATACTCGTTCCCTCACCCCGGAAGCAGCTGCAGCTGTGACTAGAGAAGTTTGTCATCATCTCAAACTGGCATTAGCAGCCGAAAAAATCGCCGATTTTCTGGTAGTTAGTCGTTCTGACTCCACTTTGCGGGGACATTATCCCATAGAAACCGATGTGATTGCCGAAGAATTAGGTCCATTTGATGCTCATTTTCTCGTCCCGGCATTTTTTGAAGGGGGAAGAATTACCCGAGACAGCATTCATTATTTAATGATTGATGGTGTTCCCACTCCCGTACATGAAACAGAATTTGCCCGTGATTCTGTCTTCAGTTACAATTATAGCTATCTTCCTAAGTATGTAGAAGAAAAAACCAAAGGACAGATCAAAGAAGATACTGTCAACAGATTTTTACTTACAGATATCCGCGCTGGTAGTTTAGAACGCTTGTTACAATTGGAGAACAATCAGTGTGGTGTAGTAGACGGAGAAAATCAACAGGATCTGAACACCTTTGCACTAGATGTATTAACGGCCGCAAGTCAGGGAAAACGATTTTTATTCCGTTCTGCTGCTAGTATTTTAACAGCTTTGGCTGCTTTACCCCCTCAACCAATTGCCGCTGAAAATATGGCAGAATATGTGCGCGGTGACAAACCTGGTGCCATCATTGTCGGTTCTCACGTTAAAAAGACAACTCAACAGTTAGAATCGTTATTACAACTGGAGGGAACGGTAGGCATAGAAGTTAATGTGGGTAGATTGCTTGATCATGGGGTAGAGGAATCTGCTAAACTGCTAAGGGAGATTCTAGAAAATGTCAAAACAGTACATAATGCTGGTAAAACTCCAGTAGTTTACACTAGCCGTCAAGAATTAACTTTTAAAGATGTCAAAACTAGGTTAGATTTTGGCAGCACGGTTTCAGCTTTACTCATGGATATTGTCCAAGGTTTACCATCTGATATAGGATTCCTAATCAGTAAGGGGGGTATTACTTCAAATGATGTCTTGAGTAAAGGGCTGGCTTTAACTTCGGCTAGGTTACTTGGTCAAATTTTAGCAGGTTGTTCAATGGTAATCACACCATCTGATCATCCCCTGTTTCCTAATTTGCCAGTGGTGTTGTTTCCCGGTAATGTTGGTAATGCTGATGCTTTGGGGACGGTTTATCAAAGATTAGTATGTAAATTGACAATTAACAGTTGACAATTATCAATTTCAAATCTCACTGTTAGTATATTTTGGCTAGTGCTGCATGAATTCTAATTCTGCTAAACCTGATGCAATCAACTCTGAAGTTCTTAAGTCGGAGTCAATTGATCCTGAGGTTGATATAGAGGTGAATAATTCTAATTCAGGTGAGGTAAATACAGATGATGCTAAAGCTGATGCTAAAGATGATGCTAAAGCTGATGCAATAAACTCGGAAGTTCCTAAGTCAGAGTCACATATCGGCCATGAGGTTGATATAGAGGTGAATAATTCTAATTCTGGGGGGGTAAATACAGATTCTACTGATCAGGTAGAATCTAATTCTATACCCTCCAATCTGGAGTTAAACCCTGTTATTGCCTATTTTAAAGATAATTCTGCTAAAGATAATTCTGCTGCTGAAAATATGGCTAGGTCTGGTAGTCTATCAGAATCTCATATTCCTAATCTGATGGCAGAAGGTTATATTTTATCTGATTTCACAGATGAGGATTTAAATTACCAGCTACAAAAGGCAGAACAAAATACTCAAGTTCAGTTAAAAACTCAAGGAGAGCGACTGTTATTAATTTTGCCCACTGAATCTCAAGTACCACCATCAGAATTTAGTTGGTGGGAGATATGGCAACAAATGAAACAGCGTTTGAATGCAGGCGATCGCTTACGTAAGCCGAACACAGCCCTGCATCTGGTAGCTAAAGATCGGTTATTAGATAACAGACAACTGCAAGATTTGGCAGAAACTTTAAATACATATCAAATACAACTAAAATCCGTAGCCACCAGTCGGAGACAAACGGCGATCGCTGCTTGTACCCTTGGTTATTCCGTAGAACAAATCCAACTAGAAACATCCCCGACCGCCGATTTTCAAACTACCCCCGCCCCACTGGCAGATGCTCTTTATTTGCAAATGACAGTCAGATCAGGTGTGGAAATTCGCCATGGCGGGACAGTGATTATTTTGGGAGATATCAACCCCAGTGGCATCATAATTGCAGATGGAGATATTCTAGTTTGGGGTCGGTTGCGGGGAGTTGCCCATGCTGGAGCTGGTGGTAATCGGGAATCTCTGATCATGGCCTTGCAAATGGAACCAACCCAATTGCGAATTGCCGATGCAGTCGCCAGAGCGCCAGAAAAGTCCTCAACTAACTTCCTGCCTGAAGTTGCACATATTACCAGCGAAGGAATTCGCATTGTTAAAGCCGCTGATTTTTCCCGCAGCCAATTAAATAGTCGGACGCGATTAATTACACAAAATCTGATCTAAAATTCTTGACTAGGCAAGAATCACAAATGTAATTAATTCCGTCAGGTGACTTAATTAGAATCAATGAATAGCCGGAAATATTTTATTGTTCCTGAATCTTATACAGCATTACCATGAGTCGCATTATTGTCATTACCTCCGGTAAAGGAGGAGTGGGTAAAACCACAGTTTCAGCTAATTTGGGGATGGCCTTAGCCAAAATAGGCAAGCAAGTAGCCTTAATTGATGCGGATTTTGGTCTGAGAAATTTAGATTTACTACTAGGATTAGAAAATCGCATTGTTTATACAGCTGTGGAGGTCTTAGCTAGAGAATGTCGTCTAGAACAAGCTTTGGTAAAAGATAAGCGACAACCTAATTTGGTACTCCTACCAGCAGCCCAACATCGCAATAAAGAAGCAGTGACACCTGACCAAATGAAGTTACTGGTAAATGCACTGTCACAAAAGTATGAGTATGTAATCATTGACTGTCCAGCCGGAATTGAAATGGGGTTTAAAAATGCTACCGCCCCAGCCAAGGAAGCTCTTATTGTCACCACTCCCGAAATTTCCGCTGTCCGTGATGCTGACCGTGTAGTGGGATTATTAGAAGCACAAGGCGTGAAAAAGATTAACTTAATAGTTAACCGAATTAGACCAGCAATGGTACAAGCAAATGATATGATGTCTGTACAGGATGTTCAAGAACTTCTCGCTATCCCCATAATAGGAGTAATCCCCGATGATGAGCGTGTGATTGTCTCTACCAACCGTGGCGAACCCTTAGTATTATCAGATACGCCATCTTTAGCCGCCACAGCTTTTGAGAACATTGCTCGGAGATTGCAAGGGGAAACTGTCGAATTTCTTGAGCTTGACTCATCTAGTAAAAACATCTTTTCCCGCTTGAGAAAGATGTTTTGGTCAAAACTTGTTTAATTAACTTCCCAGTTTCTTGTGCCTTACACATACCAGCAATGATTCTTGAAATTTTAGAAAAACTTTTTGTTCGTAGTCCCGATAACAGTCGCAATGACGTTAAACGTCGTCTGCAATTTGTTATCTCCCATGACCGTGCTGACTTAAACCCCCAAACCTTAGAAAAAATGCGTCAGGAAATCCTGGAAATTGTTTGTCGCTATGTGGAAATAGAAACAGACGGTTTGGAGTTTTCCCTAGAAAGCAATCAACGGACAACCGCTTTAATCGCTAATTTACCAATCCGTCGGGTTAAGGAAGCTCTCGATGAAAACCAGTTAGAAAACACTGATATTTTACTTTTATAGTTTGTTGTTTGTCCAGAAAATAGCCTTACTTGTGACGCGACTATTAAAGAACTTATTCAATTGGTATCAAGATTACCCGTTGTTTTTAGTTGTTACGGTTGACAACGGGTATGGATTAGTGATTAATCTCTTATCGAGACGCAACCTGTGGATCAGCCCAAATTTTAGCACTTTCACCAAAAGTTATCGGCTGATCTTCCTCTGCTGACATATCTACGGTTTTACCATCATTAGCCACTTGCACCAAAGGCCAATTTTCTTCCCCTAGTTCACCAGCACGAAATAAGACATTGTTAGGCTGCTTTTTACTCCAACCTAACAAGATGGCTATTTTTTCGTGGTCATCTTCTGATTGCACAGGATTAACTACATTAATATTATTTTGTTGACGATTCCAAATTACAGCCTGATCTGTAGCATCTGCTGTGTTGAAAACAGCCACAAATTTACGTGCTAGAAAGCGATCGCCTTTTTCAGACCAGCTAACAGGCACTAACACCCCAATTTTACCATCATTATCAGCTTCTTCAGACAAACTGGCCTCTTTATTTAATAGAGGATCAATCTCCTTATCGGTTGATGTCATCACCCGCAACCTCTTAGTTTGTCTATCTTCCATAAACAACACGCTCTTAACTCGGCTATTGTGCATTTCCGGCTTTACTTCCATTTGCACCCGGCTATAAATCGCATATTTGCCATCAGGAGAAACTACAGGTAGACTGCGATAATAACGGACACCAGAAAGACCTTTGCCACCAATCGCTTCCTGGGTTGACATAATCCATTGCCAAGGTATGGGATGGGGGCTACCTATAGGATCATTTTGTGTCATTTCTGACTCATTTTTCTCTTCAATTACAGGTATTTCGCCGGTTTCAGGTGGTTGGAATTTATTCTCCTCAGGTATAACCGTTGATGTTGCTGATGTTGCTAATACTTCTGATTCAGAACCCTGATTCTCTAGAGAATTAAATTCAGCTTCTTCCTTTCTGTTTTTTAATTTTTGACTTAAATTAACTTGATTAACAGATATTTGTTCTTGATATTCTACAACATCAACTGATGGTGCAGTTTCCTTAACAAGATTATTCTCGACTCGATGATTCTCTGTTTTTGCCTCGGTTATCACCTTATTGGTTGATAATGACTGTATTCCTTCCCCAATAGATATTTTTCCCGTCTGAGAATTGACTTGAGCAAATTGTAAATTTATTTTCCCATTGGCTTCAGATTTGTCGTTTTCTAAATTGGTATTTGCTACTTGGGATTGTTTAGCTAAAGTAGCGTGAAGAGACATTCCTACAAAGGGTGAAATTACTATACTAATAGCAATGTACTTGATATATGGTTTAACACGGAACCATCCTAACACCAAAAGTGATTTAAGCATGATGAGACTCTCTAGAGGCAGTTGCTAAGTGCGGGCAGTATTTATACAGTAATGGTAAAAGCTATAACTATATATATCAATAAAGCAAAAGCTTTTACAGGATAATTTAGGCAAATGTTACAAGGCTTTACAAAAGTTTTAGTGTCACTATTAACCTCTCATAATTTTTACATAATATACATAAGGACAAGGACGTTATTAAAATTAACAGTAAATTACATCTGTTAATAAATACGGTCATTGCTGTCACTTCCAGTAACATCCATATTCAACTTAACTTGAATATAGAGATTTTTACAGTGATCATCATTAAGTTTTGATTTGACTAAATGGTATTCAAAATAACCTTAGTTCAAACTAGTCTAAAATAGCTTGTTTTGTATATAGCTTGCTGTAATAGTCAAACCTTTATACAAATAAAATTCATCTATTTTTGGCAAATTTAAACCAACTGATGCACAATCAAAAATAAACAAGAACACTAAATACACATACCCAAATTCACAAATTTATAATTTATACTTACACTGTTAAATGCTAGAATTAAGCAAACACAGTTTATTTGCAACTTGGGTAATTACTTAACAATTTTGATTTAGTAGAGAAATGGCCAATTCAAAAACTGAGTGAGATACACAAAACCTATCAATAGTAGATGCAATTAGCGATAACTTCTCTTTGAGACGCTTTGCGTTAGTGCAGCCTGTAAGATTTAGAAAACGCTCCGCGTAGCTTGCTTTCCCTCCATAGCCAAGATAGTGGTTAGCATCACTTAACTAATTGACTTGACATCATAGTTGATTTCGGCCATTTTCACTAGACTAATAGTAGACACTATACCATGAAACCCTTAAAATTCATATCCTGCCACCAAAAATTCTGTAATCAAATTCGCCAGAACAGATAATTCCATTGATATTTAGATTTTGCGGTTGTCAGCGACGGGGAACACACCTAATATTGATTAATGACTTATGACTCGTGATTAATAATTAATAACTAATGAAAGTAGTATTTTTTGGCACTCCTGATTTTGCAGTTCCCACCTTGGAAAAACTCTTAGGAAATAGTGATTTTCAGGTATTAGCCGTTGTCACTCAACCGGATAAACGTCGAGAACGTGGGAATAAATTAACACCTTCACCTGTGAAAACTTACGCTACAGATCATCATATTCCAGTTTGGCAACCTGAGAGGGTGAAAAAAGATGTGGAAACCTTAACACAACTCAAACAAATGGAAGCTGATGTATTTGTAGTTATTGCTTATGGTCAAATTCTGTCTAAGAAGATATTAGATATGCCAAAGCTAGGTTGCATTAATGTACATGGTTCAATTTTACCTCAATATCGGGGGGCTGCACCAATTCAATGGAGTTTATATAACGGAGAAAAAGAAACGGGAATTACAACTATTTTAATGGATAAGGGGATGGATACAGGGGATATGCTTCTAAAAGCTACTACAGAGATTGAATTACTAGACAATGCTCAGATTTTAGGGGAAAAGTTGGCTATTATTGGTGCAGGTTTACTAATAGAAACCCTGTATAAACTGGAACGTCAGGAAATTCAACCTATTCCCCAAGATCATGACTGTGCTACTTACGCATCTTTGATTCAAAAGCCTGATTATAATTTGGACTGGGGACGAAGTGCTATCCAATTACACAATCAAATTCGCGGCTTTTATCCTCATTGTACTACTGTTTTTCGTAACCAACCATTTAAAATCACTGCTAGTATTCCCCTAGATATTCCGTATATTGAAGAATTACCAGAGCAGTTACGAGAAAAAATACATAAAATCTCTAACTCAATGGTATCAGGGAAAGAAGGAGAAGTAGTTAATATTATTAAAGGAGTAGGGGCAATTATCCAAACTGGTGAGGGTTTATTGCTATTGCGAGAAGTACAATTAATGGGTAAACGGCCTCAGTCAGGATGGGATTTTGTCAATGGAACTCGGCTGACAGTGGGTGAGGTAATGGGTAATGGGTAATGGGTAATGGGTAATGGGTAATGGGTAATGGGTAATGGACTAATAACTTTCGTAGAAACGGCAGGACTTACAGGGTCCTGCTGGGTTAACTGCACAACGAATAATTTCCGAAAGAGCATTATAGTTACAAGTAGCATCACCAATAACCCAACGTCCCTCTACTAAAGTTTTTTCTTCTGGTCTTTGGGCTGTTTGTACGTAAATAGCGATATTATATAAAATATAGCGTCCACCTTGAAGCTGATACCTATGAAGACGCTCTAAGACTGCATAGGTTTTACCTTCAAAATCTAAATAGTTTCCTGGTTGAGGTGTCCAATCAAGCTGTAATTTACCAAGAGATTGACGCGGATGTGTTAAAATTACCTCTGTGGGTAAGGAATTTAGCTCCATAATATGTTATCTGGTATACTTGTTGAGCTTATGATCACTAATTAGGATGTTTTTGCTATAACTTAGATTTTGTATAAATAAGATTAAGCGTATTTTGTCAAATTGTATAATATATAAAATATAATTTACATATAACTTTATATTATTTAATATTTATTAAATCATAACTTGATAAGTATCTGAACAATTAGTATAGATGATTAATTATAGGTACTGTAGATAACTTCTAGGAAAATCACGATTAGTTTACATATCTTTACAAATCGGCATTTATGGGAGAGGGTGATTTAGGTAAAGACTTGATGTCTATGTTGCTGATTATGACTGAATCAGAGGGATATTGGTAGATAAATTGTCCAAAGTGTCTATTACATTGTTTAAAGTTATGTAGCCTTTTGCTTACAAGCTATCAAGCCCTGGGGTAAACTATGCCTTGATTATGATTTTGTCATTCTAGAAGAACACCCAAGAGGAGAAGTTTTTCAATGTCTCATACCGTAAAAATCTACGACACCTGCATTGGCTGTACACAATGCGTCCGCGCTTGCCCCACTGACGTGCTAGAAATGGTTCCTTGGGACGGCTGTAAAGCTGCTCAAGTGGCTGCGTCTCCCCGCACTGAAGACTGTGTAGGTTGTAAGCGGTGTGAAACTGCTTGCCCCACCGACTTTTTGAGTATTCGCGTTTATTTAGGCGCTGAAACAACTCGCAGTATGGGCTTGGCTTACTAAGAATTTCAAATTTCTAAAATTTCTAAATTCTTGGTAGTTTAGTGCTGGGGAGTGAGAAGAGGAGAAATATTGAGATTCTTCTCTCATTCCTCAGCATTTTTGTTGTTACTTGTTAGTTGGTTTTCAATTACCAATTACCCATTACCCATTACCCATTACCAATTACCCATTACCCATTACCCATTACCCATTACCCATTACTAATTTGCTTTTATTTGCTAAAGTGGCTGAAGTATCCCAGCAACTATACTTAAAATTTAATCATCCTGTAATTGGAGTTGTTTAAGCAATGTGTGGAATAGTCGGATATATAGGCACCCAGGCAGCGACAAATATTTTACTGACTGGTCTGGAGAAGTTAGAATATCGGGGTTACGACTCGGCAGGAATTGCCACTATTTTGGAAGGTGACGTGCATTGTGTGCGGGCTAAGGGTAAATTACTCAACTTGCGCTCTAAACTGGAACAAATGGAAAATCCTGCCCAAATTGGTATTGGTCACACCCGTTGGGCAACTCATGGTAAACCAGAAGAGTACAATGCTCATCCTCATTTAGATACGGCTCTGCGGGTAGCGGTAGTGCAAAATGGCATTATTGAGAATTATCGAGAGTTACGGGAACAATTAAAGGCTTTAGGTCACACATTCCGTTCGGAAACAGATACAGAGGTAATTCCTCATTTGATTGCTGAATGTTTAAAGCATTCTTCTAAAACTCAAGTTTCCGCTTCTGTGTTTTTAGACGCGGTTAGGGAAGCTGTAAGTAAGTTAGAGGGAGCTTATGCGATCGCTGTTATTTCTGCTGACTACCCTGATGAAATGATTGTAGTTCGTCAACAAGCGCCTTTAGTCATTGGTTTTGGCCAAGGTGAGTTTTTCTGTGCTTCAGATACGCCGGCAATTGTTCCCTATACCCGCGCTGTATTGACCCTAGAAAACGGCGAAATCGCTCGTTTAACTCCTTTGGGGGTGGAGGTCTATAACTTCGCTGGACACCGCTTGAAAAAGCATCCTCGCACCCTGAACTGGAATCCTATTATGATAGAAAAGCAGGGATTCAAACATTTTATGCTCAAGGAAATCTATGAGCAACCGGGGGTAGTACGGGATTGTTTGGAGGCTTATTTTTCTACGGAAGAGAGCGTAAATAGTGATCAATCACCAGTAAATTTCGGTTTAAGTAGCGAATTTTACGCAGATATAGAACAGATTCAAATTGTCGCCTGTGGTACAAGTTGGCACGCAGCATTAGTGGGTAAATACTTATTAGAACAATTGGCGGGAATTCCCACTCAGGTACAATATGCTTCTGAATTTAGGTATGCACCATCACCGCTAACGCCTAATACTCTAACTATTGGCGTAACTCAGTCGGGAGAAACTGCTGATACTTTGGCGGCTTTGTCTATGGAGAAGGAAAGAAGACAGGGTAAAGAGGCTAAGTATCAAGCGCGACTTTTAGGAATCACGAATCGCCCGGAAAGTAGTTTGGGTAATATGGTTACAAATATTATCAATACTCATGGAGGAATTGAAATTGGTGTGGCCGCGACGAAAACTTTTGTAGCGCAATTGATGGCTTTTTATGCTTTGGCGCTAGATTTGGCTTATCGTCGTCATGAGATTAATTCTGTTAGATTTGAGGAAATTCTCACTGGTTTACGGGAATTACCGGGGGAAATTGAAGCGATTTTAGAAACTCAAGAACGTTATATTGAGCATTTAGTACATGATTTTGCAGAAACGCAAGATTTTATCTTTATTGGGAGAGGAATTAATTTTCCCATTGCTTTAGAAGGAGCTTTGAAATTAAAGGAAATTAGCTATATTCACGCGGAGGGTTATCCTGCGGGGGAAATGAAACATGGACCAATTGCGTTATTAGATGCTAAAGTTCCTGTAGTAGCGATCGCTGTTCCTGGTAATGTATATGAAAAGGTGATTTCTAATGCTCAAGAAGCAAAGGCTAGAGATTCCCGTTTAATTGGGGTAACATCTGTTAAAGATAGTGAAGCGGGGGAGATATTTAATGATTTAATTCCGGTTGCGGAAGTAGAGGAAATTCTGTCACCAATTCTCACAGTTATACCGTTGCAATTATTAGCTTATCATATTGCGGCGCGGCGGGGTTTGGATGTAGATCAGCCGAGGAACTTAGCGAAGTCAGTAACAGTTGAATAACTGATATTTTCTATATTTGGTAAATAATTAGGTGGGTATTTTCCACCTAATAAAATTGTATCTTTGTTGAGTTATTTTTGATTTGTGAGCAACCAGTTATGTAACCCAAACTCCGCCCTGAAAAAATTAGCATTTGTAGCCATTTAGCACAAGCAAGGCTTTTATCTGATAATTTTGGATTTGTGATTAAACCTAAACGAAACCCAACATCACCCACCGACATATTATAATTACTCATTCTTTATAACCGCCAATATTTGTAGGTTGGGTTGAGGAATGAAACCCAACATCACCCACCAACATATTATCAGGACTTACGCAACTGGCACATTGGTAGGGTGCTTTACTACTGCATAAATCCTGATTAAGAGATGCTTTTGGTTATGTAATGCAGAAACATCCATTTATTATAGATGCTACTGTTATTTTACCTGATCATCTCCACTGTATTTGGACATTACCAGAAAATGATCATGATTTTTCTACCCGTTGGCGTTTAATTAAAAGTTATTTTAGTCATAAATGTGAAACTATTTCACCAGAAAATATATCTGCATCTAGAAAAAATAAAAAACAACGGGCTATATGGCAATATCGGTTTTGGGAACATTTAATTAGAGATGAAATTGATTTTCAAAATTACGTTGAATATATTCATTAATTTCTATTTACTCAAGTAGTTGAATTTTATATTTTTATTGTTCTGGAATGGTATTTTCTTCTTCATATTGAGCTATTGCTTGTTCAATTATTTCAACGAATGGAACGATAGCGTTTAGCTAGTTCTCGCAAATCTCTTTGAAAACGAGGAGTAATAGCAATTTCAATTGATAGTGGTTCATTATTCTGCATCTATTCCTTCCCACATTTGTGAAAGAGGTATAGTTTGTCCACTTAATGCTTCCTTTATTCCCTGATGAATACCTTCAATGACAATTTCTGTGGGTGTTTCTTCAAGAGATGAATTTTTCTTTAATTGGAAAATAGATTTTTGAATAAGTTGCAATGTATAAGTTTCCACAGAAAGACCTTGTTGTTTTGCTTCCTGTATTAAATACTGTTCTAATTCTGGTGGTAAGCTGAGGGTTAGTGTCATAAGTCTATTGTGGGTAACTTTATATATTGTAAACCTGCAAAAACAAAAAATTAACCCCAAAATACCAATAAGCGTTGTTGGGTTTTCTCAACCCAACCGACGACTTATAATTGATCGGATAACCTGCACACCTACATTTAGGCATGAACCTGTGACCGAAACTGGAAAATACAAAGATACCGTCAACTTACCCAAGACTAACTTCGATATGCGGGCAAACGCCATTAAGCGCGAACCCGAAATCCAAAAATTCTGGGCAGAAAACAACATTTATTCTCAACTGGCTGAAAACAACCCCGGTGAATTATTTATACTGCACGATGGTCCTCCCTATGCTAACGGTCAATTACATATTGGTCATGCTTTAAATAAGATTCTCAAAGATATTATTAACCGCTACCAATTGCTAAAAGGTCGTAAGATTCGTTACGTTCCTGGCTGGGATTGTCACGGGTTGCCCATTGAGTTGAAAGTTCTGCAAAATATGAAACAGGCAGAACGCCAAAATCTCACTCCTTTGCAATTGCGTCAAAAAGCGAAACAGTTCGCACTAAAAACCGTAGATGAGCAACGAGAAAGTTTTAAACGCTATGGGATTTGGGGTGATTGGGAAAATCCTTATTTAACTCTACAGCCAGAATACGAAGCCGCGCAAATTGGCGTTTTTGGGGAAATGTTCCTCAAAGGTTATATTTATCGCGGTCTCAAGCCTGTACACTGGAGTCCTAGTTCTAAAACCGCTTTAGCAGAAGCTGAGTTAGAATATCCTGAAGGTCACGTTTCTCGCAGTATTTACGCCGCGTTTCCGGTGGTGAAGGTTACAGAACTATTAAAATCAGTTTTAGAGCCGTTCCTGCCTGATTTGGGCGTGGCTGTGTGGACTACTACCCCCTGGACTATCCCCGGTAATTTGGCTGTGGCTGTAAATGGTGCGTTGGAGTATGGGGTTGTGGAGATTTCACACCCAAACGCAGAGGCGCGGAAAGAGTGCAAATATCTGATTGTTGCGGCTGATTTGGTAGCAGATTTAGCTACTAAGTTGAATATGCAGTTAACGGTAAAAGCCAAATTTGTCGGCAAGGATTTGGAAGGTACTATTTATCGTCATCCTCTTTTTGACCGTGAAAGTCCGGTGGTTGTTGGTGGTGATTATATCACTACTGAGTCGGGGACTGGGTTGGTACATACTGCTCCTGGTCATGGTCAAGAAGATTACATCGTTGGTCAGCGTTACGGGTTGCCGATTCTTGCTCCTGTTGATGATAGTGGTAATTTTACGGATGAAGCTGGTAAGTTTTCTGGCTTAAATGTTTTGGGCGAAGGCAATCAAGCGATTATTGACGCTTTGCATGAGGTTGGTTCTCTGTTGAAGGAGGAAGCATATCCTCACAAGTATCCTTATGACTGGAGAACGAAAAAACCGACGATTTTCCGGGCTACTGAACAATGGTTTGCTTCTGTGTCAGGATTTAGGGATGAGGCTTTAACGGCTATTTCCTCGGTACGCTGGATTCCTCCCCAAGGTGAAAACCGCATTACGCCGATGATAGCAGAAAGATCGGATTGGTGTATTTCTCGTCAACGTTCTTGGGGTGTGCCGATTCCGGTGTTTTATGATGAAGCAACTGGGGAAATTTTGCTGAATGCGGACACGATTAATCATGTTCAAGCTATCATCGCTGCCAGGGGTTCTGATGCTTGGTGGGAGTTGTCTGTGGAGGAGTTATTACCGGAACAATACCGCAATAACGGCAAGACTTACCGCCGGGGTACTGATACAATGGATGTCTGGTTTGATTCTGGTTCTTCCTGGGCAGCGGTGGCGAAGCAAAGACCGGAGTTGTGTTATCCTGTGGATATGTATTTGGAAGGTTCTGACCAACATCGCGGTTGGTTTCAATCTTCTTTGTTGACTAGTGTAGCGGTTAATGGTATTGCACCCTATAAAACTGTTTTAACTCATGGTTTCGTCTTGGATGAACATGGACGGAAAATGAGTAAGTCTGTGGGAAATGTGGTAGACCCTCAATTAATGATTTTGGGTGGAAAAGACCAGAAAAAAGAACCCGCTTATGGCGCTGATGTTTTGCGGTTGTGGGTTTCTTCGGTAGATTATTCTGGTGATGTCCGTTTGGGTGGTAATATCATCAAGCAATTAGCTGATGTAAGGAATAAAATCCGCAATACGGCACGGTTTTTATTGGGTAGTTTGCATGATTTTGATCCTCAGAAGGATGCTGTAGCCTTTGATGATTTACCAGATTTGGATAAATATATGCTGCATCGCATTCGTGAGGTGTTTAATGAGGTGACGGAAGCTTTTGATAGTTTCCAATTTTTCCGCTTTTTTCAAACTGTGCAGAATTTCTGTGTTGTAGATTTGTCAAATTTCTATTTAGACATTGCGAAAGATAGATTATATATCAGTTCTGCTGATGCTTTCCGTCGTCGTAGTTGTCAAACAGTTTTGCAAATTGCTTTGGAAAATTTAGCTAAAGCGATCGCTCCCGTTTTGTGTCATACTGCGGAGGATATCTGGCAATTTATTCCCTACGAAACACAATATAAATCAGTTTTTCAAGCTGGTTGGATTAAGGTGAATGATGAGTGGGATCATCCCGAATTAGCGGAATTTTGGAAAACATTGCGACGCATTCGCAGTGATGTTAATAAGGTATTGGAACAAGCGCGGGTAGAAAAGTTAATTGGTTCTTCTTTAGAAGCTATTGCTTTGATTTATTTCAGTGATGAAAAATTACGCGCTGCTATTGAACCTTTGAATGTTAGCGGTAATGGCATTGATGAATTACGGTATTTATTCCTCACTTCTGAAGTGCAATTATTAGATACACCTGACACATTAAAAGGATTAAAAACTTTGCGAGTTCAAGGTGAGGATAATTGGGATATTGGGGTAGTCAATGCCGCAGAACAAGACCATAATGGTAAATTATATCAGAAATGCGATCGCTGTTGGAATTATTCGCCCCATGTTGGTGAATCAGCAGAACATCCTTTACTCTGTGAACGGTGTATTCCTGCTTTAGCTGGAGAGTTTTAGAACCATAATATCTCCGACTTCTACTAAAAAGAAGTCGGGGATCTGAATCATCTTACCATTTTTAATGATCATGAACACACAATTATCTGTAGATTTAGAAATATTACCAATGGTATTACAAATGCTACCCAATATGGTCATGACAGATGATCAGTTTTTTGATTTCTGTCAGTTAAATCGTCATTTTAGAATCGAACGTAATCAAATTGGAGATTTATTCATTATGTCTCCTACAGATTCAGAAACAGGTCAACGCAATTTTAATTTAATTGGTGAATTAGGTATTTGGACAAAACAAGATGGTACAGGAGTAGGGTTTGGTTCTAGTGGTGGTTTTACCCTACCTAATGGTGCAGTCCGTTCTCCCGACGCAGCATGGATAAAACGGACAAAATGGGAAATAATACCCGCAGACAAAAGAAAGAAATTCGCGCCTATTTGTCCCGAATTTGTAGTAGAATTGCGTTCAGAAAATGATAGTTTATCTACATTAAAAGAAAAAATGCAAGAATATATAGACAATGGCACACAATTAGCTTGGTTAATTGATAGAAAACAACGCCAAGTATTTATTTATCGGCCTAATTGTGGAGTTGAAGAATTAGATAATCCGCAAACATTAACTGGTGAGGATATTTTGCCGGGATTTGTGTTAGATTTAAGTGAGATTTGGTGATAAATAAATTAAATTAAATAAATTAAATTAAATAAATTAAATAAATTAAATTAAATAAAAGTATGAATTTGTCTCACCCATAGCCGCAGAGATCACAGAGTAGGATGAATTTATACTTATGTCACTTTGTAAAAATAAAACTTTGTAAAAATAAATTTTATTCAGCAAACCCTATATATATTACGTATTATTTCGCCATATTATTCTCAAGTCGAATTATAGTCTAGAATACAAATATATCAGCAACATTCTCAAAGATATACAGTTAAATTCGGTTCTGAATTAAATAATATTAGCTATTTAAGGAATTTCAGAAGATGCTGGAAATTAAACGCAATCAAGAAAATAGCCAAACTATCCCAGAAGCTTTAGTATTACCCTTTAATTCCGTGGGAATTGCAGATATTCCCTTGGTAGGTGGTAAAAACGCCTCTTTGGGGGAAATGATTCAACAATTAAATTCCAAAGGGGTGAAAGTTCCCCATGGTTTTGCGACTACTGCTGGTGCTTATAGATATTTTATAACTGCGGCTGGTTTAGAGGTAAAATTAAGGAAGATTTTTGCACATTTAGATGTCGAAGATATGGATAATCTGCGGGAATGTGGAAAAAAAGCCAGATCATTGATGTTAGAAACTCCATTTCCGCTAGAATTACAAGAAGCGATCGCTAATTCCTATCAAAGTTTATGTGCAGAATATGGTATTAATACTGATGTAGCTGTACGTTCTAGTGCCACAGCCGAAGACTTACCAGATGCGAGTTTTGCGGGACAACAAGAAACTTACCTGAATGTTCATGGACTGCAAGGAGTATTAGAATCTTGTCATAAATGTTTTGCTTCTATTTTTACAGATAGGGCGATTTCCTACCGACAAATTAAAGGTTTTGATCATTTTGAAGTGGCTTTATCTGTCGGTGTCCAAAAAATGGTACGTTCTGATTTAGCATCTTCTGGAGTAATGTTCTCTATTGATACGGAAACAGGTTTTCAAGATGCAGCTTTAATTACCGCTGCTTATGGTTTGGGTGAAACTATTGTTCAAGGCGCTGTTAATCCCGATGAATACTTAGTATTTAAACCCACTTTAAAACAGGGTTATAAGCCCATCCTCCAAAAGCGTTTGGGAACAAAAGAAATTAAAATGATTTATGACATAGGCGGGTCAAAATTAACTAAAAATGTTCGTGTTCCTGAAATTGAACGGCATCAATTTGCCCTCAATGATCAAGAAATATTACAATTAGCTGACTGGGCTTGTATCATTGAAGATCATTATTCCCAAATTCGGGGAATAACCACACCAATGGATATTGAATGGGCAAAAGATGGGGTAACTGGTGAATTATTTATCGTCCAAGCTAGACCAGAAACAGTTCAATCTCAAAAATCAAAAACCGTTCTCAAAACTTATCAACTCCAAGAAAAAAGTCAAGTTTTATTAACAGGTCGTAGTGTGGGCGAAATGATCGGTCAAGGTAAAGCTAGAATCATACTTGATGTCCATCAAATTAACCTTTTCCAAGCCGGAGAAGTGCTAGTTACCAATCGCACAGACCCGGACTGGGAACCAATCATGAAAAAAGCCAGTGCTATTGTCACTAACTCTGGAGGCAGAACCTGTCATGCAGCAATTATTGCTAGAGAAATGGGCATTCCTGCTATCGTTGGTTGCGGAAATGGAACTACAATTTTAGAAACTGGACAAGAGATTACTGTTAGTTGTGCAGAAGGGGAAACAGGTCAAGTTTACTCAGGTTTATTAAAGTTTGACATCCAAGAATTAACTTTAGATAATTTACCCCGTACCCGCACTAAAATTATGATGAATGTGGGTAATCCTGAAGAAGCCCTGGGTTTGACAGCAATTCCTAATGATGGTGTTGGTTTAGCGAGAATGGAATTTATTATTGCTAACCATATTAAAGCCCACCCTTTAGCATTATTACATTTTGACAAATTAGAAGACGAACTTGCCAAATATAAAATTAGCGAATTAACGGCACAATATGAAAACAAAGCCGAATTTTTTATTACTAAATTAGCCCAAGGTATCGGTACAATTGCAGCAGCATTTTATCCTAAACCTGTAATTGTGAGATTGTCTGATTTCAAAAGTAATGAATATGCCAATCTTTTAGGAGGTAGACAATTTGAACCCAAAGAAGAAAATCCGATGATTGGTTGGCGTGGTGCTTCTCGTTATTATGATCCTCGTTATCGTGAAGGTTTTGCCTTAGAATGTCAGGCCATGAAACGGGTAAGAAATGAAATGGGTTTAACCAATATGATTTTGATGGTTCCCTTTTGTCGTACTCCCGAAGAAGGAAAACAGGTATTAGCAGAAATGGCAAAAAATGGCTTAGTTAAAGGTGAAAATGCCTTAGAAGTTTACGTCATGTGCGAATTACCCAGTAACGTTTTATTAGCTGATGAATTCAGCCAAGTATTTGATGGTTTCTCCATTGGTTCTAATGACTTAACCCAATTAACATTAGGATTAGATCGAGATTCTGAATTAGTTGCACATTTATTTGATGAACGCAATGAAGCTGTAAAACGAATAATTGCTAAAGCCATAACTACAGTTAAACAAAATGGCCGCAAAATCGGTATTTGTGGACAAGCGCCCAGTGATTATCCAGAATTTGCTCGTTTCCTCGTTGCACAAGGTATAGATTCTATTAGTCTAAATCCTGATTCTGTGATCAAAACAATGTTAGAAATTGCCAAAGCAGAAAAAGGGGGATAGGTAATGGGTAATAGGTAATGGGTAATGGGTAATGGGTAATGGGTAATAGTTTTACAACTAACAACTTACCACTGACAACTAACCAATATGCAAACAACAAATCTAGATTTAGACTTATCTAATCCCTGTATTTTGCTTACCACATTACAGGAACTTCGTCAATCTATTAGTGAAGAAGGAACAGAAATATTTCAACAATGGAAAAAGCAAATTCACCGTCAATCTTTCATTAAAAGTAGCCTCAATTTGGCCTATTATCTAGCACTGAGAAGACACGATTTAAGAGAACTACAAGCGGCCTTAATGCCTTGGGGTTTATCCTCTTTAGGGAGGATAGAAGCTAAGGTTTTACCGACTTTAGATGCTGTCATTGCCACCTTACAGGCAGTTTGTCGCCCAGAACAAGACTCAACAATTATACATCCTGCTTTGGAATTATTTTTTGAAGGCGATCGCTTGCTGCAACAAAATACTGAAGATTTATTTGGTAACACTCTCGATAAGCGTCGCGTCCGAATTATGGTGACGTTACCAAATGAAGCCGCGACTAATTATGAATTTATAGAAAATATAATTCGTCAAGGCACAAACTGTGTTAGAATAAATTGCGCTCATGATACATCTGTTGAATGGTTAGCAATGATTAATCATGTCAAACAAGCAGAATTAGAATTAGGATCTGTCTGTAAAATTCTCATGGACTTGAGTGGTCCCAAAGCCCGAATTAAATCTGCTCTTACCCCCAGCCCCAAACAGCGGATATTTAAAGGTGAATCTCTCCTCCTGGGCCAGGATTTACCAACTGCAATTAATTCTCAATATTTTCAAGTTAGTTGTACAATGCCAGAGGTATTAAAAGAACTCAAAGTTGGCACAATAGTTTGGATTGATGATGGACGTATTGGCGCTTATGTAGAGTCAATTACACCCCAGGGTGTATGGTTAAAAATCACCCATGCGCGGCTTAAAGGTGAAAAGATATTACCAGAAAAAGGCATCAATTTTCCTGAGACTGATTTGCATTTGAGTTCCCTGACGGCAAAAGATAAGCAGGATTTAGACTTTATTGCTAGTCATGCGGCTCAAGTTGATATTATCGGCTATTCCTATGTGCAAACTGCTGAAGATATTCAGCTTTTACAACAGGAATTAACAGCAAGATTACCAGAAAATTCTCCCATACCTGCCATAGTTGCTAAAATAGAAACACCCCTAGCTGTTAGCAATCTTCCAGAATTAATTATTCAAGCCGCAGGTAAACAACCCTTTGGAATTATGATTGCTAGGGGAGATTTAGCTATTGAGATTGGTTATCAACGTCTAGCGGAAATTCAAGAGGAAATATTATGGTTATGCGAAGCTGCCCATATACCCGTAATTTGGGCAACCCAAGTATTAGAAAATCTCGTCAAACATGGAATGCCTTCACGGGCAGAAATTACTGATGCGGCCATGTCAGAACGAGCAGAATGTGTTATGCTGAACAAAGGTGCTTATATTGTTGAAGCTGTGGGTATTTTAGATGATGTCCTCACCAGAATGCAAGCCCACCAAGTTAAGAAAACACCCCAGTTAAGAGCTTTACATTCGTGGTAGTTGGTATGAAAAAAATTCAACATAAATCTTCCTTTCTGCCGATGTCTTCACAAAACTATATATAGTAATTGTGAATACTCACCATGGGAAATATTTATAAAATTAAAACTTTATATATCAAGTTTTCACGTTACAATCTAAGGAGGAAGTTTATAATCGAATTATATCTCCATAATATCTCTAGTACCAACTCGTGCCAGATTTGACGTTCTATTTTGATAGAAATAAATCCTCTAATTCTCCAAAACCAAAGTATTGGGTTTATTCCTATCAAATTGATTAGCTACTAATTATTAGAGTTTTATTAGAGTTTTATTAGAGTTTTATCGGTATTAAACTAGTGACCACACCATCTACCCATGATATCAAACCAATGGATTCATTAAATAACGGTTTTCACCAGCAATTTATTAACTTACCTAGTTTAGGTCAAATCATTGATTATTCTCCTTTAACTATTAGTTCCGATAGTTGTGTTATGGATGCGATTAACTTAATAAATCAATCACCAAATTATCAAGTTAATAACCCACTTAAAACAGCAAACGACTATGTTTTAGTAGTAAATCAAAACGAGTTGCAAGGAATATTTACCATTAAAGATGTATTGAGAGTAATTGCCTTAAATATCAACTTATTAGGGGTAAAAATAGCTGAAGTGATGACTCAGCCACTAATTACTTTAAAAGCATCAGCATCTGAGCAGATTTTAACAGCATTCACCCTTTTAGAGCAGTATTGTATTCAGCATTTACCAATAGTAGATAATGCAGGGAAATTAATAGGTATCATCACAGAGAAGAACTTATTACAAGCCTTAAATATAGAAAAAATAGTTGGTATAATGCAAGCATTGCGTGAAAATTTTGCAGAATCAACGACAGAACACAACCCAGTTAATCAACAAATAGAAGTAATCCGTGGGGAACTTTCTAATGCTTTGCAAGCATGGGCAGAAAAACAAATTGCTGATCATCCAAAAGTTAATGAAGAACTTCAAGAAACCTTAGAAGAATTGCAAATTGCGGAAGAGGAACTGCGTCAACAAAATGAACAACTAATCCTGGATCGGGAAATTACCGAAGCAGAAAGACTGCGTTATCAAAATTTATTTGAATTTGCACCCAATGGTTATTTTGTAACTGATAGTTTAGGTGTGATTCAAGAAGCTAATCAAGCTGCATCATTCTTATTATCTGTCCCTCAAAAGGCACTTATTGGTAAGCCATTAGTGGTGTATATTGCTGACAAATGCCCTTTTGATTTTGTATCCAGGTTAGGGAAATTGCAGAATTTACAGGAATGGGAAATGTATTTATGTCCTCGTGAAGGTTCACCTTTTCCTAGCAAAGTCAGAGTTAATCCTTTGTATGATCATCTAAATAAAAGCATTCGTTTTCTCTGGTCAATATCTGATGTTAGTGAACAGCACGCTGCACTTCATGAACGGGAAAAATTAGAAGCTGCACTACGTCAAAATAGTGACCTTTTAGAAATCAAAGTAGCGGAACGCACGGCAGAGTTAATAATTGCTAATGAGCGGTTACAACAGGAAATTATTGAACGGGAAAATATTCAACAGTCATTAAAAGAAAGTGAAGAACGACTTAGTTTAGCAATGGCAGCGGGGAATACAGCGATATGGGATTGGCATATCCAAAAGAATGAGGTTTTTTGGTCTCCAAATATGGGTTTAATGTGTGGTCTATCTGGTCATGCCTTGTCTCCTATAGACGCAGAATTTCTCAATTTAATATACAGTGAAGATCGTGAGCATTTTCGTCATTGTGTGCATAAGACTTTTGAGAAAAGAGTTGATTTGTCCTGTGAATATCGGGTGATATCTAGTGATAGTAGTCTCAGGTGGTTGGGTACTAGGGCTAAACTCCACTATGATGAAAATGGTCAGCCGCTACGAATGATTGGCACAACTAGAGACATTACCGACCGCAAGGAAACAGAACGGAAAATATCTGAACAAGCTGCCCTTTTAGATATCGCTACTGATGGAATTTTAGTGCGAGACTTAAAATCTCAAATCATCTTTTGGAATCAGGGAGCAGAAAGGATGTATGGTTGGCAAAGTCAGGAAGTTTTAGTGAGAAATACCCAGGATATTTTCTATAAATCCAATGATAATGAACAAGAAATAGCAGCCCTGAAAACTGTATTTAAATCTGGAAGCTGGGAGGGTGAATTATACAAAAAAACAAAATCAGGGGAGGAAATTATTGTTCAAAGTCGCTGGACATTAATGTTAGATACTGATGGACAACCCAAATCTATTCTGACAGTAGATACTGATATTACAGAAAAGAAACGACTACAACAGCAGTATTTCCGCGCTCAGAGATTGGAAAGTATAGGTATTTTAGCTGGTGGTATTGCTCACGATATCAATAATATCTTAACTCCGATTTTAGGATCTGCTCAATTACTTAAAGCTAGATTTTATCAAGACAATAATCGTGTTTTACAAATGCTGACAATCATTGAAAATAATGCTAAACAAGGAGCGGCTTTAGTCAAACAACTGTTATCCTTTGCTAGAGGATTTGAAGGTAAATATACGATTTTACAAGTTAATGATTTGATTAATGATACTATACAGTTTGCCAAACAAACAGTTTCCAAATCTATCAAATTTTCTACCTATCTTTCTCCCAAACTATATCCAGTTTATGGGGATAAAACCCAACTGCATCAAGTAGTAATGAACTTAGTAGTTAATGCTGCTGATGCTATGCCCAATGGTGGACATCTCTCTATTTCTGCGCAAAATTTATATATTGATGAGGAGATCCAGCAAATCAATTGTCATGCTAAAGGTGGGAATTATATTGTTATTACTGTTACGGATACGGGTATAGGAATGTCACCGGAAATATTAGAAAGAATATTTGAGCCATTTTTTACTACTAAAGACTTTGGTAAAGGAACAGGATTAGGACTATCAACAGTGCAAGGAATTATTAAAAGCCACAAGGGGTTTATTAATGTTGATAGTAAAGTTGGAAAAGGTAGCAAATTTCAGGTATTTTTACCATCAATAAACCAGGAAATTTCACTTTTAAAATCCGATGATCATAAAATGTATCAAGGACGGGGAGAGTTGATTTTATTGGTAGATGATGAAGCCCAAATTATTGAAGTTACAAAAACCATTTTAGAGAACTACAATTATCAAATTATCACTGCTAGAAATGGCAAAGAAGCTATTGATATATATACCCAAAATCAGGACAAAATCAAACTAGTATTAATGGATATAATGATGCCAGAAATGGATGGAAATGCCGCCATTTGCAAATTAAAAGAAATTAATCCCCAAGTGCAAATAATTGCTTGTAGTGGACGCAATATAGAACCAGATAATGAAGCTCAAGTTGCCGCGATTTTATTAAAACCCTATAGCAATCAAGAATTACTGGAAAAATTAAATCTTGTCCTCTGTTTGTAGTCAGGGCTAAAGCCTTGGTGAGTGTTACCATAGTGTCTTGAACACAGGAGTAAAGTCGTGATTGAATGAATATTTGAATGAATATTTGGATATTTTGGACAGATTTTTGAGATTACACAACTTATGCTCATACAATTGACTGATTTCTGAGACTTTTACCCTTTTCTGGCAAATCTATGACACCTCAAGAATTTTTAGAAAATTTGGCAACAGCAGCAACAGACACCGAAAAACTGATAGTTTTTGCACAATACCTTGATACAACCGCGCTAGACAATGCCACAACCCCAAGGTGGAGAAGTATTGGTTACAGTAACGAAATTCAAATGGCACTTAAAAATGTGGCTTTTCATTTAGAAGCACTTGCGGAAGCAGGAAAATAGCATTTTCAATAAAAATCTTGTGGTGTGGGCATCTTGCCCGCTCCAGTTGATTGTGTTATTGAGAGATTAAATTAAACTACTTAGACTTCTTCACCAATATAAATCCCTAAACATTGAGCGGTTCGGATTAAATCACCGTGAGGATCAACAAGGGAGGGATTATGATTGATAACATCTTCAATGGGGAAAGTTACAACTTTTCCATTTTGCCAAGCTAACATTCTGTCGTACTGTTCTTGAGCAATTAAATCAACCGCAACTTTACCAAACATAGTAGCTGTGAGTCTGTCTAAAGCTGAGGGAATACCACCGCGCTGAATATGTCCTAACACAGAAACCCTAGTATCAATTAAATAATTACTACCATTAGCGATTTTTTCGGCAATGTATTGACCTTTACCACATTTATCAATCATACAACTAGCAGCACCATCTGTATCTTCCGCAGAAACAGATACACCCTCAGATACGACAATAATAGCAAATTTCCTGTACCAGCCATCGCTTTGGCCGTCACGGCCATGGCGTAATTCCCCTAAATGATTGCATATACCCTGAATACTATAGGGAACTTCGGGAATTAAAATCACATCAGCACCGCCAGCAATTCCTGAGTATAATGCTAAATGTCCCGCTGTCCGTCCCATAACTTCGATAATCATGACTCGGTCATGACTAGCGGCAGTGAATGTAAGCCGATTAATAGCATCAACAATGGTATTAACTGCGGTATCAAAGCCAATGGAACGTTCTGTAAAAGCGACATCATTGTCAATAGTTTTAGGAATAGCGACTAAATGCCAATTACCTAAAACTGCTAATTGGTGAATAATATTTAAACTACCATCTCCACCAATAGCAATTAAAGCATCTAAAGCGATCGCTTCATAACCTGATAATATTTCATCAGCATGGGCTAAGGTATCTCCTTGATTAATAGTACCTAAAATTGTTCCCCCCATGTTGAGCAGCGGGTCAATACCGTGCAAATTCCAACTGTGGATACTTAAAGGGACAGTTTTCCGCTCTAGCAGTCCTTGAGTCGCGTAGGGAATACCCACCACTTCCCAATCATAAGTCTGTATTGCGTGACTGACAACGGCGCGAATCACACAATTTAACCCTGGACAGTCACCACCACTAGTAAGAATACCAATACGTTTTTTCATTATTTATTAGCTATTACCTATTACCTATTACCTATTACCTATTACCTATTACCTAACTTTTTGTATAAACTCCACCCGAATCTGGATTATAAGTTTGTAAAGCCTTCATATATTGAGCGCGTTCAAAAGCACTAGGATGAGGACAATTTAACTGGCTCATACTACCTTGCATTTGTTGTACAGATTCATATTCGTGTATTTCCATCCATTCACGCAGGTCTTTTTCTAAACACTGTATATAAGTAATTTTTCTCCGCAATAATACAGAGCAAAGCATAGTAATATTTGCGCCTACCATCAGCATTTTAATTACATCCTGAGCATTATGAATACCACTAGTTGCAGCAAGACTACCGTGAATATGTCCATAGAGAATGGCTATCCAGCGCAGAGGTAAACGCATGGCTTGGGGGGTACTTAATAATACATTAGGTTCAACCTCTAGAATTTCTAAATTAATATCTGGTTGATAAAAGCGATTAAATAATACTAAACCATCAGCACCGGCAAGATCTAAACGTTTGGCCATATTTGCCATATTAGTGAAATAGGGACTGAGTTTAACAGCTACAGGAATGGTAACTGCGGCTTTCACCGATGTGAGAATATCAATATAATTCTGTTCAATTTCTGCACTTATTAAATCTGGGTCTGTAGGAACATCATAAATATTTAATTCTAGTGCTGATACCCCCGCTTCTTCCATGAGTTTACCATATTTAGTCCAACCACCAACAGAACAACCATTAAGACTGCCAATAATGGGAATATCTACTGTTTCCTTAGCTTTCTGAATATGATCTAAATATTCTTCAGGTCCTACCCGAAAATTAGTTATATCGGGGAAATAGGTTAAAGCTTCGGGAAAACTTTCTGTACCATAACTGAGATGATGATGAAGTTGGGATTTTTCTAAAGTTAATTGTTCTTCAAATAACGAGTGCATAACCACAGCACCCGCACCCGCATCTTCCATACTTTTAATATTATCAATTTCCCGTGAAAGTGGAGAAGCGGAAGGAACTAAAGGTGATTTTAATTCTAAGCCTAAATATGTGGTAGTTAAATTCATAATTTTAATAATTTGGGTTAATAATTTGGGTTAATAATTTGGGTTAATAATTTGGGTTAATAATTTGGGTTAATAATTTGGTAATTTAATGATTTTCTTCCTTTTCCTGAGTTCTGATTTAGGTTTCTTGCAATTTTCCTGCGGCTAAATATTGATACATTTGCCACCGATTGTTAACATCAACTTGTGCTGATTTTAAAAGTTGTTTTGCTGTTTCTGGATTAATTTTCGTCAACATTTGAAAACGATTTTCCATATACATGGAATTTTCTATTGGTATCTTAGGAGTGCGGGAATCGAGTTGTAGAGGGTTTTTCCCCTGTTTAATGCGGTCGGGGTGATAACGATATAATAACCAGCGTCCAGAGTCCACAGCGGCTTTTTGATTTTGCATTGCTGTACTCATATTAATTCCGTGAGCAATACAATGACTATAGGCAATAATTAAGGATGGACCATTATAAGCTTCAGCTTCTAAAAAAGTTTTTAAAGTTTGTTCATCTTTTGCACCCATTGCTACACTAGCAACATAAACATTACCATAGGTCATAGCCATTAAACCCAAGTCTTTCTTAGTTGTTCTTTTACCACCTGCTGCAAATTTTGTAACTGCACCTTTAGGAGTAGATTTAGACATTTGACCTCCGGTATTAGAATAAACTTCTGTGTCTAATACCAAAATATTAACGTTGCGGCCACTAGCAATTACATGATCTAAACCACCATAACCAATATCATAAGCCCAACCGTCACCACCAATGATCCAAACGCTTTTTTTAACTAAATAATCAGCTAAGGATTTTAAATTTTGGATTTGGGATTTGAGATTGCTTTTGGTTATAGATTCGAGAAGTTGATCTAATTTTTGTTTGAGAAGAGAAATTCGTTCTCGTTGTTCATAAATATCTGCTTCATCTTTTTGTTCAGCATTGAGGATATCTGTTACTAAAGTTTCACCTATTTCTGGTGCAAATTGTTGAAGTAAATAGGCTGCAAATTCCCCTTGTTTATCTATAGAAATGCGGAAACCTAAGCCAAATTCGGCATTATCTTCAAATAAACTATTAGACCATGCAGGACCCCTACCTGCGGCGTTTTTTGTCCAAGGAGTGGTGGGTAAATTACCCCCATAGATAGATGAACAACCGGTGGCATTAGCGACGATCATGCGATCGCCAAATAATTGTGTTACTAATTTAATATAGGGTGTTTCTCCACATCCTGCACAAGCACCAGAAAACTCAAATAAAGGTTCTTGCATTTGTTGTTGATTAATATGATGCAACTGCAAATTTTTTCTATCTGGGTTAGGAATATTTAAGAAGAAATCCCAGTTTTCTCGCTCTTGTTCTCGCAATGGTCTTTGTGGTTCCATATTAATGGCTTTTCTGCGAGGTTCGGCCTTATTTTTTGCAGGACAAATATCAACACAAATACCGCAACCTGTACAATCTTCCGCTGCTACTTGAATGGTAAATTTTAAATTATGCCAATCATGTTCTTTCGCATTGGCACTTTTAAAAGTTTTTGGTGCATTTTCTAATACTTCTGCTGCATATACTTTAGCACGAATTACACTATGAGGACACACCATTACACATTTACCACATTGAATACAAACGTCACTATCCCAAACAGGAATTTCTGCCGCAATATTGCGTTTTTCCCATTTAGATGTTCCCGTGGGATATGTACCATCTATTGGTAATGCACTCACGGGTAAATCATCTCCTTGACGGGCTATGATTTTACCTAATACATTATGAACAAAATCTGCTGTAGGTTCGGGAATAGATGATAGTTCTGTTTTTGCTGCTTTGGCTATAATCTGATGAAGATTTTCCAGAGTTTGATCAACTGCTTTAATATTCAATTCGACAATTTCTTCAACTTTTTTACCGTAGGTTTTATGGATAGATTCCTTAATTTTAGCAATAGCTTCTGCCTTTGGTAAAATACCGGAAATAGCAAAGAAACAAACCTGCATAACTATGTTAATATGTCCACCTATTCCCGCTTCACGGGCGACTTTATAGGCATTAATCACATAAAAGTTGAGATTTTTATTAATTATCTCCTGCTGTATAGAAGCTGGTAATTTATCCCAAATTTTATCTTGATGATCAGGTGCATTTAATAAAAAAGTACCACCAGGAATTATCTCTTTTAAGATCGGGAATTTTTCTAAAAAGTCCCATTGATGACAAGCGATAAAATTGGCTTTCGTAATTAAATAATGAGAGCGAATTTTCTCAGAGCCAAAGCGCAAATGAGAAACCGTTACAGAACCAGATTTTTTAGAATCATAAACAAAATAACCTTGGCTATAATTATCAGTTTCTTCTCCAATAATTTTAATTGAATTTTTATTTGCACTCACTGTACCATCTGCACCCAAACCGTAGAAAATTGCCCTGACTATATTATCCGGTTCAATATTAAATTCTGGATTATATCCTAAACTAGTATGTGTAATATCATCATTAATTCCAATCGTAAAATGATTTTTTGGTATTTCAATATCTAAATTATCAAATACTGATTTTACCATCGTCGGTGTAAATTCTTTAGATGATAAACCATATCTACCACCAACAACTTTAATTTGATTAATTTGGTTTTCTGCTAACGCTGTCACCACATCTAAATATAAAGGTTCACCAATAGCACCCGGTTCTTTTGTTCTATCTAAAACCGCAATACTGCGGGTAGTTTTGGGCAGAGAATCAATAAATTTTTGGACATCAAAGGGACGATATAATCTCACTTTGATTACTCCAACTTTTTCCCCGTGTTGGTTAAGATAATCTACAGTCTCCTGGACGGTTTCACAACCAGAACCCATGAGAATAATGATTTTTTCTGCTGCTGAATGTCCATAATAATCAAATATTTTATATTCTCTTCCTGTCATTTCTAAAAATTCATCCATGACCCTTTGAGTTATATCTGAACAAGCTAAATAAAAAGAATTTACCGTTTCCCTGCTTTGAAAATAAACATCAGGGTTTTGTGCCGTTCCTCGTAATACCGGGTTATCAGGTGTTAAAGCTCGTAAACGATGGGCAATTACTAACTCTATGGGAATGAATTTCTCTAAGTCTTGAGTTGTTAATATTTCTATTTTATCTACTTCGTGAGAAGTGCGAAAACCATCAAAAAAATGTAAATAAGGTATCCGTGATTCTAAACTTGCGCGTGTAGAAATAAGGGCAAAATCATGGGCTTCTTGCACAGAAGCAGCGCACAACATAGCAAAACCGGTACTTCTTGCGGCCATGACATCACTATGATCTCCAAAAATTGAGAGCGCTTGCACTGCCAGCGATCGCGCCGCAATATGAAATACTGTAGGTGTAAGCTCTCCCGCAATTTTATACATATTTGGGAGCATTAACATCAATCCCTGGGAAGCTGTAAATGTGGTTGTCAGTGAACCCGTCTGTAAAGCACCGTGTACAGCACCAGCAACCCCCCCTTCACTCTGTAACTGCACCACTGAGGGAACAGTTCCCCAAATGTTCGGTTTTCCCTCATTCATCCAAGTATCAGACCATTCAGCCATAGGTGAAGATGGTGTAATAGGGTAAATAGCAATTACCTCGTTTAATTGATAAACAACCTGAGCAACAGCTTCATTACCGTCTATAGTGGCAAAAATTTTATTTTTCATATTTATATTATTTATATCTTTATATTATTCGTATATAATTACAGTGTTTCCTTTCCTGGGTATAGATACCCCATTAAAGTAGGTTTTTTTGGAATTATCTATACTGTTAATTTTCTGCTTACTGTATTTATCATCTCCACTGATATTTTGTTTTTTTAACTTATTTTTGAATAAATCAATATCGCAATAACCCCCTAAAAAAACCTCTGTTTCCTCTGGAGTAATATCTTCCAGAAGCAACTTGACATCAATTTGATAAATATCGGTATTGGACTGTAATATTTTAGCCATTGTCTTATATCTTCATGAATTAAAGATTACTCTGTCTTCTAGACTGGCAAAAATTATCATAATTTTCATCTATCTATTGGCTAATATTCAAACTAATTCCCTGCCATACTATAAAATACCCCATACTAACTTTAGCATGGGATATATAACAACAGGTATCCGAAATCATTTACAGTTGAGTCTACCTTTCTCCTGCGGTTATAAGTTGAGATAAATCTCTGTAATTAGGACTATTGACAGAAGCTTGAATATCAGCTTTCGTTTTTTGTTTACTAGCTGTTACCAGTGCAGAAATTTGACGGTTTTCTTTAATTAATCGGCTGTAAGTACGTTGAGGAATATAATGGATTGGATTATAACCAATATAACGTAAAATCAGCACACAAGCCCAAGAATACCGACCATCAGCAATAGCTTCGATGATATGATTGAATTGTTCAGGAGTGATAACACTATGAAAATCTTTCTGAGAATAAGAAGCTTGATAGTTCATAACTAACCCTGATTTAATCTTGTAGGACTGAAAGTTAATAAGTCGTAATAACTGAGAATAGAGAATCTTTCTAGTCCAAATTAATAAGACTTTTATGGTCAAATTTGGGAATTTTTATCCTGATTTGATCAGTCTTTTAACTCCTGACTTCTAATCCTCTAAATCCCAACTTACATGGAGAAATTCATGGGATATCTGATCTCACAGCGTTATATGCACGTAATATGCAAAGGATTCAATTCTCTTGGTAAGTAACTTTGATATCTAAATTCGAGTATAGCGATAACTTTTCGATTAAATATCAATATTATTTGTGGTTATCAGAGAACTTTATTAAGTTTTTGTGAGCTTTGTTCAGAAGTGGTTGACATTCAAGTAACCCTATATCTGTCAAGTAATTATTAGTTTTGTAATCTTTGTTATATCATGGGCAATTTTTTATCTACATAGATTAGATTCTGAATTGTTTGAGTGTATAAATTGGTAAATTACTAAACTCACTACCCTTATATTAGTAAAAAATATAGGTAAATTCCCAGATTTTATACTTAATTTGATTGTTTGATAACGAATAGGAAATACAGCTACTCTAATTATGACACTATTTAAATAGTCATACAATATTGAAATATTTCCTGACATTTGCTATCTACAGTTTTGTAAATACCCATTGTGACACTATTACATATAGAATACTATGTTTTCAGTAACTAGTCAGCCAAATTGGCACTTTGTGCCTCTAAATAGTAGAGAAAATGTCAGGCTTCAATTGCGTATCAAATGACTGTTTAAATAGTGTCATAAGGAGTATTTACAAAAATGTAGATCAGAGGTAATTCAATATTGTATGACTGTTTAAATAGTGTCATAAGCAGTATTTACAAAATCTTAAATAGCCCCTATAGTAGTGGAAATTTTTTTGGTTATTGGTTATTTTTAATTCTCTAGCTAAATTAGTTACACCTGATCACGAAATACCCAACTTATTAAAGCGACTGAGAAGATGATTATCAAGTTTTTGGATTATTGAAAGCCTATTCTTACAAGACTTACGCAAAATATCTCTCCCTAAACCCCCATTTCTCCGTGACCTCTGTACCTGGAGTGGTGTATAGCTCCTGCGTCGCTACGCAAGCTATGGACACGCTACGCGAACGCTATTCCGTGACTCGTGGGTATGGGTAAGTTCTATCTTATTCAGGGGAACTTCATAAATTAGCCCTACTTTGCGTAAGTCCCTAAGATGTCTAATGTTCAAATAAGTCTTTGAATTGTAATAAATCTAAGGTGACAATTGTGGATAAAGTTTGAAAACATTCTTGGGCCAGTTGCCAACGTTCTTCCCGTTTTAACATAACTGTAAGTTTTTGCTGTATACTCAGTAGGTAACGAACGTCATTAGCAGCATAACTTAATTGTACTTGGGATAAATTACTAGCATTACCCCAATCAGAACTTTGGGCGCTTTTATCTAATTCTACTTTTTCTATTTCTAATACTACGTCTTTTAGCCCGTGACGATTTGTATAAGTACGTGCTAACTTACTAGCAATTTTAGTACAAAAGACGGGCTGAACAAAAATGTTTAAATTGTGCCTTAAAGTAGCCATATCAAACCTAGCAAAGTGAAAAACTTTGACGATATGGGTTGCTTCCATAAGTGTTTTTAAATTAGGTGCGGCTGTTTGTCCTTTAGATACGCGAATAGCGGTGACTTGGCCTTCTGGGTTACAAAGTTGAACCAGACACAAACGGTCTCGTTGTGGCAAAAGTCCCATTGTTTCTGTATCAACAGCGATCGCTGAAGCTTTTAAATACTCAGAAAGGGCAGCATCACTTAAATCGCCGTCACCAACTTGAAAATCCTGCAATATCATGAAGTTATCAAATATAAATTATCTTTATTGTGCCAGATCATAATACTATTTCTCACACTCCAGTTAAAAAAGCAAAATTCACAAGCTCATTTATACCCCTTATCGAACAAGAGGCATCTTTTAAGATTGTAAAATTTTTTAATTATTAGTGTTGTTGAATTGAAGTAGAAAAAAGGAAAATTAAAAATCTCTTTTCCTTCGCGCCTTTGCTCTTTTTTACCTGGGCGCGAAACATAATTCATACCGCCATTATGCCAAGACTAATTCTTAATTGCGCCCTGGAACTCTAGCGTTTAAAAATATTTGTGTTAGATAGACTTGTCCTTGCTCATTGGTAGCCACACCAACCCCAGTTAGATTATATTTACCCTGAAGATTTTTGAGATGTCCAGGACTTTTTAACCAGCCAGAAACCGCCTCATTTGCAGGATTGCTATATCCCGTATTGTAAGCGACATTTTCGGCTGCACTGCTGTATTTAAGAGGAATAGCCATAACGCGCCGTTCAAATCCTTGATGACTAAAAGGAACTTTACCAGTAGCCATATTTTGACTGTGAATTCTCGCTTGCTGACTGATCTTTTCACTTAAATTTAACTGTCCTAGTCCCCGTTTTGCTCGATATTGATTAATTTGAGTAAAAACTGATTTCTCTAAACTATTGGTTTGAAAACTAAGATTAGATATTTTGGCTTGACTTGTCACAAGTGATGAACGCTGATATCGGCCAGTTTGTTTAGCAAAACTATTATCTGGGTTCGCAGCAGTCATATAGCCACTAGCAAGGACAAGCGTACTTAAAGCGATGCCAAAAGCAGTTTGTCGTAACATAGAGGTTTAAATTAACTAATGTATGGATTTATTGGATATATACCCTATCTTCTGATGATCAGAATACTTACCAGGATACTATTTGCCAAATATAAACTCAAGAATTATCAAATTTTCACAATTTAAATCAGTTATTTGGATAATACTTTTGTTTATTGTCATCACCTAGAGCAGCCATATTTAGTCTTAACAGAGAATAGGTTTTGTCAATGCTATTTACACTACATTACTAATTAAAATTAAAATAATTAATAAAAAATAGTATCCAATGATAGATGTCATGGATACTAAAATCTTATAATTTACAAAGACTTATCTTGACCGCAAGAAAATTTGTGTAAAATAAATTTTTCCCTGATTATTACTGGCTACACCAATCCCCGTTTGGTTATAATTCCCTTTAATATTGGCTAAATGTCCTGAACTATTCAGCCAGCCTTGAACGGCTTGAGCCGCGGGATCTTGATGTCCCTGGTTATAAGCGACATTTTCGGCGACTCGACTGTAAGCAATACCTGTTGCTGCTACTCGTCCTGAAAATCCATCATGTCCAAAAGCGACTTTACCACTAGCCATATTTTGACTGTGAATTCTCGCTTGATTGTCAATAGTAGAATTACGGGTAAGAGCGGGTAAATTTTGCGAAACCCGGTACTGGTTGATTTTTTGGAAAACCGCTGCTTTTAGCGTAGCAGTATTCACATTACCTTGTGCAATTTGGTCATTAGAAGTTAATCTGGTCGAGAAATTAGGTTCTGAACTAGCCATTGTCCCACTAACTAAAACCAAAAAACCCGCACTAGCAGCGAAAATAAAGCTTTTCAGCATGATTGATCACCTTTGAAAATTAATTCTTTGGGGAGGTAGATGAAATTACTCACAAGCTCAAAAGAACTTGTGAGTAATTCTCCCCAACTGTACTTAATGAATTAAGAACTTAGCAGCAGTTTGTACATCCTTGTCACCCCTTCCAGAACAGTTGATGATTATTTTGGGACTACCAGCAAGTTGTGGACAAAGAATTTCTAAATAGGCGATCGCATGAGAAGTTTCTAATGCTGGTATAATACCCTCTAATTTAGACAGTCTCTGAAATGCGTCCAAAGCTTCAGCATCGGTAACACTATAATATTCAGCGCGACCAATATCCTTCATATAACTGTGTTCTGGACCTACACCGGGATAGTCTAAACCAGCACTAATGGAATGCGGTTCAATCACTTGACCGTCCTCATCTTGCAAAAGATAACTCATGGAACCATGTAATACACCCACTGTTCCTTTCGTGAGGGTAGCAGCGTGTTTATCAGTATTTACACCTTCTCCAGCGGCTTCTATGCCAATTAAACGTACCGACGGTTCTGGAACAAACTCGTGAAATAGTCCCATAGCGTTAGAACCACCACCCACACAAGCCAAGAGAATATCAGGTAAACCGCCCCATTTTTCCATAGCTTGAGCGCGGGTTTCTTCACCAATTACAGCATGAAAATCCCGCACCATCATGGGGTAAGGATGGGGACCTGCCACAGAACCGAGGATGTAATGGGTAGTTTCTACGTTCGTTACCCAGTCCCTAATGGCTTCAGAAGTGGCATCTTTGAGAGTTCCCGTACCTGCAGACACTGGACGAACTTCTGCCCCCATCAACCGCATTCTGAACACATTTAAAGATTGGCGTTCCATATCATGAACACCCATGTAAATAATACATTCTAAACCAAACCGAGCGCAAACTGTAGCCGTCGCTACGCCATGTTGTCCCGCCCCGGTTTCTGCAATAATGCGCTTTTTGCCCATACGCTTTGCCAATAATACTTGACCAAGGGCATTGTTAATTTTATGTGCGCCAGTATGATTCAAGTCTTCACGCTTTAAATAGATTTGCGCTCCTGTACCATCAGGACGGGCATAATTAGCGGTAAGGCGTTCGGCAAAATACAAAGGTGTGGCACGTCCGACATAATCACGTAATAAACCTTGTAATTCAGCTTGAAAACCAGGTTCATGGCGATATTGCTGATATGCTGTTTCTAATTCAGCTAAAGCTGGCATGAGGGTTTCAGGAACATATTTACCACCAAAGCGGCCAAAACGTCCTAAAGTATCGGGAACTAAAGCAGTTTGTGAGAAATTCAGAGAGAGGGGTGTAGTAGTCACAGATTAGGTAAAATCTAAAATTTAGAGAACAAAGTTAATTTTAATTCTAGACTTGTTGAGAATGCTCTGGTTGTCTAGTAGTCAATCTTTACCAAATTTCGCTACATTAGGAGAATGTACACTTATAGGAATTTTCAATGTCAGCACAACTGTTACTGGTAGATGACGAACCGGGATTGCGGGAAGCCGTGAAAGAATACTTGCAAGAAAGTGGTTTTAGGGTTCAAACTGCCAGTAATGCCCGTGAAGGTTGGGACTGGATGCAAGAGAACACCGCTGATTTAGTGATTTCTGATATTATGATGCCCCAGGTGGATGGCTATCAGTTCCTCAAACAACTGCGCGATGATCCCCGTTTTCAAGCATTGCCTGTGGTGTTTTTAACCGCCAAAGGCATGACAGGCGATCGCATTCAAGGCTACAAAGCGAGTGTTGACGCTTATTTACCCAAACCCTTCGATCCCGATGAATTAGTGGCCATAGTCGAAAATTTATTGGCTCGTCGCAGCGCTCAAACCTCCGCTGCTGGCGAGGAGGGCGAAACTCCAAATCTTGCCGAATTGGCTAATCAAATCGCTCAAATTAGAATACTATTAACTCATAGAAGTGCCATATCCCAATCCCCAGCCCCTTTTAAGATAGATTTGACTCCTAGAGAGCAAAGTGTTTTAAACCTAGTAGCTGAAGGATTGATGAACAAAGAAATTGCCCGTCGCTTGGAAACAAGTGTCCGCAATGTGGAAAAATATGTCAGTCGTTTATTTAGTAAGACTGGTACTAATAGCCGCACAGAGTTGGTTCGTTTTGCTCTAGAACATGGTCTAGCTAAGTAAACCTCCGGCACCGATGATGGCAGTTATGGCAGTTAATTGGTAAATAAATGGTAAATGCACCTGGATAATTTTTTCTAGTGATATGTAGACCTAATTTCACGTTTCCCAGCCAACTCATGATTAGGAAAAACAGGTGGAGACCTCTGAAAAAGTTAATCTCCAAAGCTCTAAATCAGGCTTGTGATTATGCAAAATTACAGCGATTACTATTGTGGGATAGTATCGGAGAAATTGCGTAAGCGCATGAGTTGGCGACGCATTTGTGGGGAGGCTTTAAACTCCGATATTTCCTGAGCTTTTACAGATGCTTGTAAGGTTTCTAAAAATTCATCAGACCCTTCCGTTAAAGCCTCTAGTAATACTTGTAACAGTTGCTCCCGATCGCTTAACAGACTTTTTTCTTCAATCAGGCGGAATTTGAGGTGGATTTCACACTCATAAACACCGACCTCGAGATTATTTATTTGGCGCGGTAATGCTTTGGAGTTCATAGTTTTGAAGATTCCTCTACTTAGTGGTCATACGGGTGATGGACTAGATCTCCAGAAAAATTACTTATACTTTCCCTATACTTTTGTGAATCCAAAGTTTTTGAAGATAAGAATTTTTCCTCATCCATAAAACTAGCGGCTTTGCATCATAGCAGCATAAACTATGTTTTGCGTCAAGACACAAAGGCGCGAAGTTTGAGATTTTGATAGCTTGGGTGGCATAGCCATATTTTTATGCTTTTCTACGTCAATTCTCCAACGCCAAATTGACACTCTATTTTACTCCCCCTGTATTTTTTTAGCTATATCCTACTGTTTTCTGATGTTTCTTTATCAGTTATGGCTCATGCAAGCCATGAACTATTATTCAGTTTTTGCTCTGCCATACCATAAAGTTTTCGTAAAAAACTAATTAGTCCTTGTTAAAGTTTTTTACATCAACTTGTTCAAAACGTCAAGAAATATTATTATTTTTATTTTTGCTACGTTGTCATACTTAAATAATTGTCATCAAGATGCTCCTTTGATCAATGCAATTTATAATTATAGGAAAAGCTACCCCATGGGGTAAAAAGTTTGGTAAAGTCACTATAATACAAGTACATATACATCATAAAAAAGCAGAATCAGCAAAAATATCAAAAAATGTTTTGTGAACAATCACATACAGAGAAAAAATCAATTTCCAAAATTCTCAGCCCCACCAACTCCTAAACTTCTGTATTATTGTTACAATAATTGCAGTGTAATTCAGCCAAACTCTTACACCCTCATGGATAACCCAATGCTGCTCAAGTCCACAACCCGTCATATTCGCATTTTTGCGGCGGAAATGGACTCCTATGAACTGATTCCCAGTAATCAAGTCTTGACACTAGACGTTGATCCAGACAATGAATTTAACTGGAACGAAGACGCCCTACAAAAAGTTTATCGCCAGTTTGATCAACTGGTAGAAGCATCTAGTGGCGAGGATCTAAGCGATTATAACTTACGTCGCATTGGTTCAGACTTAGAGCATTATCTGCGATCGCTCCTCCAAAAAGGCGAAATTAGCTACAATCTCTCTAGTCGCGTTACTAACTACAGCATGGGACTACCTCAAGTTGCAGTTGTAGAGAATCAATAAACTTAGTACATATCTACCTAGCCCTGGCGAATCTAATTCGCCAGGTATGTCAAGCTTTAGTGACAAGTTGAAAATTAGTTCTGCTATAGCTACATATTCCCAGCACAATAGCAGTTATGATCAGGCTGTGGGTTAAAAAAATATGGGCGGTATCATAAGCCGCTACCAAATACTGTTGAAGAAAATGCCAATTGCAGAATCGGTGGGAAAACTATGGAAAATGATGCGGTAACGCTCTGCTGCCCAAATGAATATTGTCAATCTGCTAATCCCCTCACCCACAAATTTTGCCAGCAGTGTTCTACACCCTTACCTAAGCGTTACCTCTGGGCTGTGGGGGATGATTTCAGCCCAAGCCATCCCGGATCTATCTTAGCTGATCGCTATTTAGTCATTAATAAATCCATACTTTTAGATATCAAACCTGGGTTATTGCCCCAAATTCCTGAATTAGAGGATTTAGAGAAAATTAGACCTTATCTGAAACTAATTCCCTATCGTCTCCATATACCCCAAGTTTATGGAATCCTCAATTTAGGTAATGAGCAGCCCCAAGCAGAAATATTATTATTAGAAAGACCGCCATTATTAGTTGATCCGAGTATTACTAAAACAAGTCTGTGCATTAGCTTAGATGATGCCTGGAAGGAAGCCTCATCAATCCGCCAAATTCATTGGCTATGGCAAATAGCAAATTTATGGCAACCCATGGACATTCAAGGTGTAGTATCTACCCTTTTAGACCCTGATGTATTGAGAGTCGAAGGTGTATTAGTTCGCTTATTAGAATTGCGTTTTGATAGAGAAAACACACCGACATTATCTCAATTGGGAGAATTTTGGCGACAACTGCTCAAAAATGCCAAACCAAATATTGCTCCTTTTATTCAAGAATTATGTCAGCTTCTGATGGACGGGAAAATTAATTCGTCAAGCCAACTAATTCAAATTTTAGATCAGGGATTGAAGCAATTAGAAAGATTCCAAACAACTACTATTAAAATCTATACTAAAACAGACTCAGGTCCAGTCCGTCCACGGAATGAAGATGCCTGTTACCCTTCCCGCGACACTTTGATCACTAAACCGCCCCAGGATAACGCCCTGGCAATTGTCTGTGATGGTATTGGTGGACACGAGGGAGGTAGTGTGGCTTCTAATTTAGCAATTGAAACTATCGTGCAAGAAGTCAAAGAACTGACTTCAGTTACTGAGAATCAAATAAATCCCTCACTTATACTGTACAAGTTAGAACAAGTAGTAGCAACCGCTAACGACAAAATTAGCCAGCAAAACGATAGCGAACATCGTCAAGGACGACAACGCATGGGAACAACCATTGTCATGGCTTTACCTATGGCCTATGAAATGTATATTACTCATGTCGGTGATAGTCGTGCCTATTGGATTACTCGTCATAATTGTCATCAAGTTACCTTAGATGATGATGTCGCTTCCCGTGAAGTTCGTTTGGGCTATTCGCTTTATAGAGAAGCATTGCAACACAGTGGTTCTGGATCCTTAGTTCAGGCTTTGGGAATGAGTAAAAGTACCTCATTACACCCCACATCACAACGCTTTATTATTGATGAAGATGCTGTTTTCTTACTGACATCCGATGGTTTGAGTGATTTTGACCGAGTTGAAGAATCTTGGGAATCAGAAATATTACCTATATTATCCGATAAAAAAACTATAGAAAATGTTGGACAACGACTGATAGAAATTGCCAATACTAAAAATGGACATGATAATGTCACCATTGCTTTAGTACATTATGATGTGAAATATTCTGAACCAGATATAACAATTACAGTAGATATTTCTCAGGTTTTAGCTGACACAGAATTAGATCCATTGGATGATCACCAGAAAACTCGAGTGTTAACGGAAAATAAGACCGTAAATAAGACCGTTAAATTTTCCCAAATACCATTACAGCTGTTTGTTATTTTAGGATTAACTTTATTAGCTTTTTTGTTAGGATACTGGTTTAAACTCACACAACTCCAATCACCAAGAAACATAATTCCCTCTCATTCTCCATCTTCTAGTCAGTCCCCACCTTGAGGGGGCGACAAAGAAGCTAGAGAGGTTGTTGGATAAGAATCACAGCCCTCAGACCCTGCTGATAAAATGCCATTTTTTGAGGGTGGGGGTAGTGGGGTTGCTTGTGATGATTGTAGATAATTGTAGGGTGGGTTAGCGTAGCGTAACCCACCATTATCACCTAATTTATTTTAGCTTGGGTGTTGGATTTTCTCAACCCAACAAAGCTATTAACTAAACAAGAAATTACCTCCGAACAGGTTTAAACTCGCATTGGTGCTATTAAATCCTGATGTACCGGATAAAGTCACTAATGATTGACCAGTACCAAAACCAGTATTACCAATAATACCATCTCCAGCCCGCACTAATGTAGAATTACCTGATGTAATCACATCAAAATTGGCAATACCTGTAAAGTTCAGTTTATCGCCACCAGCACCGCGCACAAATTGGTAAACTGTATCTGTACCATGACCAAGAACGTAGTTAACGTTATCTACAGCAGTATCACTACCTAAGTATAGGCTATCGTTACCTTTACCACCAGATAAATTACCAGTACCAGAACCACCTTTAATCCAATCATTACCATCAGTACCAGTAAAATTGACGTTACCTGTAAAGGTACTTAAATCAAAGCGTTCAAATCCTAATACTGTTGTTCCGGGAATATTGCCAATTTGATTAGTGGTGTTGTTAGCATTAATTGTCAGACTATTAGCACTTGTTCCTCCGGTAATAATCAGGGTATCTGTGCCAAGACCACCATTGATGTTGTCATTTTGTTGTAAGTTGGTAAAGACGCTGGTAATTGTGTCATTTCCTGCAACTGCATCAATGATATCTTTGTCGTTGGTGGTGGTAATGTTATTTGTATTTGCTGTACCAGTGATTGTATTGTCTGTTAGGTTGCTGATATTTATAGTCAATTGTTTTTGATAGGTTAAACCACCCTGGTCTCTGGTTTGAACGCGAATGCTGTAACTGTTTTTGGTTTCAAAGTCAAAGACAGAGTTGGTTTTAAGTTGATTTCCGCTAATGGTGAATAAACTATTATCCGTTGCACCTGTGCCGGTGACTAAACTATAGGTAAAGGTGTTTGCTGTATCTGGGTCTGTGGTGGAAAGATTACCCACTACTGTACCAATAATTTGGTTTTCCGCAATTGTGCTGGTGGAGAGTGTGAGGTTAGTAGGAGTTTCGTTAACGTTGCTGACTCCAATGGTTAATTGTTTCTCGAAGGATAACCCACCTTGGTCTGTGGTTTTGACTCTAATGCTATAACTGTTTTTGGTTTCAAAGTTAAATACAGAGTTGGTTTTAAGTTGATTTCCGCTAATGGTAAATAAACTATTATCTGTTGCACCTGTTCCTGATACTAAACTATAGGTAAAGGTGTTGTTAGCATCTGGGTCTGTGCTACTAAGATTACCAACCACTGTACCAACAGTCTTGTTTTCCGCAACTGTGCTGGTGGAGAGTGTGAGGTTAGTAGGAGTTTCGTTAACGTTGCTGACTCCAATGGTTAATTGTTTCTCGAAGGATAACCCACCTTGGTCTGTGGTTTTGACTCTAATGCTATAACTGTTTTTGGTTTCAAAGTTAAATACAGAGTTGGTTTTAAGTTGATTTCCGCTAATGGTAAATAAACTATTATCTGTTGCACCTGTTCCTGATACTAAACTATAGGTAAAGGTGTTTCCTGTATCTGGGTCTGTAGTGGAAAGATTACCAATCACTGTACCAATGGCTTGGTTTTCGGCAATGTTGCTATTATTTATGGTGATGTTAGTAGGTGTATTGTTGACGTTTTCTACATAGAGAGTAAAGATATCACTAACATTCGCTCCGTCCTTATCTGTAGCAATCACCTTGACATTTAATTGACCTATATTTGCTGTTTTAGGAGTACCAGTAAAGGTTCGAGTTGTAGAGTTAAAATTCAGCCAGTCTGGTAAATTACTGCCATCAGCTAAAGTAGCTGAATATTTAATCAAATCAGGAATTACGCCCTCATTGAGCAGCGTATTTTCAAATGTAGCTGTGAATAATTGATGAAGTTTTGTCGTGGGATGAAAATCGTCCCAGAAAGCGTATTGATTTGGGTCAACTGGATTAGTGGCTGTAATTAGAGGTTGGGTAATATTAGTAAAGTTGTAACTAGCAGGATTAGCCTGAAATGCTGCACTCAAACCAAAGATATCTACTAAAGATAAATCAACATTGAGGACTGGTTCTAAGTTGGTTAAAGCTTGGGTTAAAGCTGCATTAAAGCCAATAGAAATTAATCTGGCATTATCTACATTATTATTAGCAATACTTAAAGGAGTAGCACCCAAATCTGGTAAATTGCCAACAACAATTTCTTTAGCACCTAATTCTGCTAACGTTGTAATCGCACTACTAATATTAGTAACTGCATTAGTTATAGCTTGAGTAGGATTGGTGGCAAGATTTAGAAAATCATTACCACCAGCCCAGATTACGTACAATCCATCTTTACCCACGGGTGTGGCGGTATTTAAAGTTTTAAATTGCTGAATTTGTGTTAGTAAGCCAGGTACAGTGATTTGCCCAAAAGTGTTGCTTACCCCTGTATTTGCCCCCGAAAAGGCGAAGTTTTCAATTGATTGGTCTGTAAATTGTAAATTTCGTGCCAGGTAATCAATCCAAATTAAGCCATTAGAAAGACGACCTTGATAATTAGGTGGTGGTGGAAAGGTATTACCTGATGCTTGGTAGGCGTTACCTGTATCTGATAAACTGTCACCAAAGATGACCAGGTTCTTATAAGGATTAACTGCGTCTAGGTCGGAAAAGGTATTTTCAGGCAGTGTAAATGTGAAGGTAGAATTGACCTTACCTGTTTGATCTGCGATCGCACTATTTAAAATTGGCACTTTATTAAGGTTTTCAACTGTAATTGTCATGCTAATGTATGTATAGTTATTAACGTTTTTCGTCAGTAAAATTGGCAAATAGTGATAACTTGAGTGAGTGATGATACAAACAAAACTATTTTACACTATATTGTCTAAAAATAAATATTATCCATGGCAAAAATACTTGCTTGTCTAATTTTCCTTTCTGCCTAGAATATTTGTATCTGTTTAACATTTAGTTCCCCAAGCCATGTCCGGTCTGAATTTAGCGATCGCCCGTCTAGTCAATACTGGTACAGATAACTTCGTCATTTGGGTAGTCAAAGCTCCCTATCCCAGTGGCTATGTTCTCCGTGATTGTGTTTTTTCCGCCGAACTGAATCAAGTTTGGCAACAATGGCGGCAAATGTTTGCCAGCAAGAGTCCCTTAGATATTACCCATGCTTCAACTTTTCCATCAGTTAGCCTACCCCTAGCTGAAATTTCAGCGGTTGAAGGTCAAACTAAAAGTCCTTACAGTGTTCGTTTGATGCAATCCTTGGGCATCAAATTATGGCAGTGGGTATTTGATGGAGTGATTCTTAGTAGTTGGGAACGTAGCCGGGGTATGGCTACGGGGCAAAAAAGGCAATTACGCTTTCGGTTGGAAATTCGTGATCCTGATCTAATTGCCTTACCTTGGGAAATTATGCAGCCGCAAGCCGGACAACGAGCTATATCTCTGACCCAGGATATTTTATTTAGTCGCACCAGCAATGAAGTTGAACCTCTATCACATTTGCGAACTGATAAAGCTTTAAATATTCTGGTGGTATTAGGATGTGATCATAAATTACAACTAGATCAGGAAGTGTCCTTACTGAAAAATATCTTATTAAAAGATCGTCCTGCAGGAAAAACCGCCTCAGAATATGCACCTTGTACAATGAAAACACTGATACAACCCACCAGAACAGAGTTAATTCAGGAGTTAGAAACCAAAGCTTATAATGTTTTATTTTATGGCGGACACGGACTACCAGACCCAGATGGAGGCTTATTATTTTTAGCGACTGGAGACAACATTAATGGCATAGAATTAGCTCATGTTCTCACTCGTACAGGTGTAAAACTAGGAGTTTTTAACGCTTGTTGGGGAGCGCGACCAGCAGCAATCAATCACCAAGCTATACCTGCTAGTAGTTTGGCAGAAGTGCTGATTCGCCATGGTGTACCTGCTGTATTAGGGATGCGTGATGAAATTACTGATGCTGAAAGTCATAGTTTTATTAAAGCTTTTGCGGAAGCATTGCGACGGGGCAAATCAATTGATGAAGCAGTAGCAGCCGCGAGACAAGAACTGTTAACACTGTATAAATTCAATCAACCAGCTTGGACATTACCAGTTCTCTACCTCCATCCTGATTTTGATGGAGAACTAATTAAAAGCGTAGATGAAGGAATTACAGAAATTCCCGATTCTCGCATATATTCGCCTGTAAAGACAGCTTGTATGAGATCGCTCTCACCCGGGGGGAAAACTTGGTTATTAGGTCCTGGAGTCACCCGCATCGGCCGCACGAGGGATAATGATATTGTGATCCCGGAAATTTATATTTCTAGACACCACGCGAAAATTTTATGCCGAAATACCCTAATTGAAAATACACTGAGTACGATTTATTATCTGCAAGATGTATCTACTTATGGAACTACCTGGTATTTAAGCCCCAACGGTTGGCAACAGATCCTCCGGGAGGAAGTACCTTTAACATCAGGAATGCAGTTAATGTTTGGCAGTGCTAAGGGTGAAATTTGGGAATTTATTCGTGAATAATATCAATAAATTATTGAATTAATACGAAAACTTAATTTTTGAGATTGTAGCTATCAACAAGACCGAATGAATAATGACAGGAACATGAAAAATATTAACAACTTCAATGCTCTCGATTTAGAACTACTAGAAGCACTGTTAGCATCTGAAGATGCTATTTACCCATGGAATCCGGCTGATGTATGCTCCGAGGCTTATTTTGATGATTTAGAACAACAGTTTAACAGGCAAGATTTCTCAGCAAGCAAACTGATAGAAAATGCCAATAATTTTTATCATAATTTAGATAAAATTTGGGGACAAACTGTGGCTGAAACTGGAAATATTAGGAATAATACAGTTAATTACCTCCAAAAAGCTTTGTCAAATGCTTTTTCGGTGATCCCTGAATTCTTGCTCATGGATATCGCACAAAAAGCTACAGTCGTCTTGATGGTGGAAAAATCAGCCAGTGAGAAACTAGTAGAATGTGTACAAACTTTATTACCCAATTGGGACAGAGATGATCTATTAGTTTTAGCCCGTCCTTTTGCTTATTATATGCGAAGTAGTGAACCAGATAAATTGACATCTGTAATTAAAGACTTGGAAAATCGAGATTGGTCTAATTTATCAGAAATAGAACAGGCTAAAATTAGTTTAGCGATCGCAAATTATGCCCTGGAATATCTTTCAAAATCTAACTCTCAACCCTAATTTTACTCTGTTGCCATAGTTGATTTTGGAGTTTATTTTGGGTCAAGAAAGCGGGTAGCGAAGTTTTGTGATCTGGTTGGTGATAATACTCGTGCTTTGAGAATAGCCGCCATTAAAAAAGCATAAGATAAAACACCAACTACGACCAACAAAAAAGCATTAATAGAACCTGTCGCATTCCATAAAGCGTGAAGTGCAGAGGCGCTCAAATAACCTACTGAGAGAATTTGCTTTCCTCTCAGGGGTTTTAACACAGCCAAACCAATAAAATAGCCTAAATAGCCGCTGTAAGCCATGTGTCCAGCTACAGAGCCTAAAATGCGGGGAATTAGTAGCTGTAAACCCACCAATTGACCAGAATTTTCAGAAATTAAGGGTACATATTGACCAAGAGTTTCCAGTAAAGTAAAACCCACAGCGGAAGCCGTACCTAAAAGGATACCATCTAGAGGTTCCCAAACCCCAATTCGTTCTCGCCAGGGTGACGGTAATAAATTTCCCATCAGATATGCTGCTAATACTGGTAATATTTTTAGCAACTCCTCCATTAATCCCGCACCAAAAAACATCCGTACTAGTAATTCGGTAAAGGTAATCCCATTTTGAGAAGCAGGGTCCAAGGAGCCAGGTAAAATCTCTCTGAATACTTTGATAAATAAGTCTAACAGAGGACTGAGTAAAATTAACATTGTACTCAGTGCTACAGCCATGAGTACCCACCAAGGTTTAGGTTTACCACAAAGCTGATAAACAAAGTAGTAAGCAGCAAAAGCGATATAAGATCCTACAATTACTTGATTAGCTTGGGGATGACCTACAGTAGCAAACATTAGCACGACAAAAAATACCGTCAGGATTCCCGGTATTAAGTAAGCTTTCCGGGTTAAGTCCTTACCAGTAGAAATAATCGGAAATAATTGTGTGAAGCTGACAGAATCTTGCTTTAAAGACGAATTTTGTTTATTGACAGAGGATAATACTGTAGCTTTATTCAGAGCTATCATCTTTGGTGGAGTGATAATCTCATACTCGAAGACAAATTGTGGTCCATCAGTACCAAGGGAAATGCGATCGCCCATAAGTAATTCTTGACATCCTTCTAAGTGTTCTCCATTTAAAAAAGTGCCATTAGCACTATTCAAATCACAAATTACCCAGTTGTAATGGCCATCCTTTTGCTGAACAGTGGAAACTACCGCATGACGACGAGATACCATCCGGTATATCATGGCATCCAAGACAATTTGGCAGCTAGGGTCACGTCCAATTACCATTTCTTTGCCAGTAAGCAACCAGTAGCGAGATGCTGACTCTGAAACTTCAACCGATAGCTCGCGTGGCGTAGTCGTTTTCGCCACCAGCCGCAGAAATGCATTCTGTCTTGCTTTTTTGCCTGTCATCGAGTTAGTGAGGGTGTCTAAACAGATTCTCTAGCTTTATGGAAGCATGGCTTAGGGCTAAAACAATGCTAGGCACTTTCTATTTTGTACTTTAGCTCTACAGCCGCACCATTGCTAAATAAATATACTATAGCTTCACTAACCTTCCCTTTGTTTCCATTCAAAATACAAAATCAAAACAGAATTTACACAAGAATATGCAAATAGGTGATAGTAAAAAACTATCTAAGCCTGGAAAGGATCAGATACCCGACTACTAGCCTAAGGATTATTCTAGAATAGTCCTGATTTAATTTTCCTTTCTAGAATTACTACTCCGAATTATCAAATAACTAATTGATAGGGAAAGAATAGCAATACCTAAGCCAATAATTTCTATACCCTCAGTAGCTTTCAAATCAAGAATAATAATTTTTCGAGCAATAGCAATTAAGGAAGTAACAATAACTAACTCGACTTGGAGAACGTGCTTTTTCAGGTAAGCCGTGATATTTTCTAATATTTCTAAAGCGATTAAGACATTGAGAAATAAGCCAAAAATCTTAAATAATGTTTTACTAAAATGACCTTTTTCTGCAAAAAATATTTCCTTAAAAACAAAGATTGCCAAGTCAAAAAGTGTGGCAAATATTACTACTATCATCAATAAAGATAGGATTTTTGAAACTATGACCTCGACAATTTCAATTATGTGCATGAAATTTTTATCGCTGGCAAGTCCTAGAAAATCCTTAATTAACTTTCTCATTGGGTGCTCCTTTTTAAAAATTAGGAAGAAAATATCAAACAAAAATCCCATAGATAAATCTAGGGGATAAACAATTAAAAATTAAAAATTCACCAATTAAAAGTTTTTGAAGTTTCTTAATTTTAAACTAGTTGGAAACTTTTCTGTTTTCCAGAATATTTAAAAACATAATCATAACGATTGATAATCGCCTATCAGTTAAATTAGTGTATGGATAAGAGCTTACCATGGGGACGATTGAAGTTGATAACTTTTAACATTAGATTTTACAGCAATGGGGATTAATTGCACAGCACAGGCCTTTAATTCTGGTTGCAGAGAATCAGGACAAGCTTCTGAATGAGTAAGCGTATTAGCTTCAGCGTCATCAGCCCATAGTTTACCCCAGTGCATAGGGACAAAGACAGTACCGGGAGAAATAGCTTTTGTAACTTTAGCAGGGAACTTAGTTGTACCACGACGCGATCGCACTTCTAACCACTGATTATTAATAATACCTAAACTAGCAGCATCACGGGGATGAATTTCGATAAACGGTTGGGGGTGCAGTTTGCGAATTTTCTCAATTCTGCCAGTGCGTGTTTGTGTGTGCCAATGACCGTACAATCTACCAGTAGTTAATATAAAAGGATAGTTGGGATCAGGTGGTTCAGCGAGTCCTTGAGAATAATACGCACCAAACCTAGCGCGTCCGTCAGGGGTATGAAAACGTAAATTAGTATATAGACGTTTAGTTTCTGAATTACTACCTCGTGAATAAGGCCAATGAGTTGGACCTTGTGCAGCTAAAAACCCATGACTTAAACCAGACATATCACAAGGACGCTGACGAGTTAACTGGACAAATTCTTGATAAACTTCCGCCGAATTTTGGAAATTAAACTTATCAGCAAAACCTAATCTTTTGCCAACTTCTGCGAAAATTTCCCAGTCAGGTTTTGCTTCCCTGGGTGGTTCACGAAAAGCCGAACATAGAGTTACCCTTCTTTCCGAATTAGTCATAATGCCAGTTTTTTCACCCCACTGAGACGCAGGTAATAAAACATGAGCATAAGCTGATGTTTCCGTAGGATAATAAGCATCTTGATAGATAGTAAAAGGAGACTTTAATAAAGCTTGTTTAGTGCGTTCTAAATCTGGCATACTCACAGCAGGATTAGTCGCAGCAATCCATAATAAACCCACATTTCCAGTTTCTAACCCAGTGATCATTTCCCAAGCAGTTAAACCCGGAACGGAGGAAATTTGACCTGTTTCTAAACCCCAAAAAGCCTCAACTTCTGCGCGGTGCTGTGGATTTTTTACTAACCGATAACCGGGTAATAAATGTGATAAACCTCCCGCTTCTCTACCACCCATAGCATTAGGTTGACCAGTTAAAGAAAAAGGACCAGCACCAGGTTTACCGATTTGTCCGGTCATCAAATGTAAATTAATAATGGTTCTAACTTTAGCCGTACCTTCGGAAGATTGATTAACACCCATTGACCATAAAGAAAGTACAGATTTTGATTTTCCCCAATATTTAGCAGCAGTTTCTAAATCTTCAACACTAATACCACAACTATTAGCGACAACCTCGGGTGAATAATGGCGAATTACTTCCGCATAAGCCGGAAAATTGTTAGTACAATCATCAATAAAAACCGTATCTATATAATTCCATTTCATTAATAAATAGGCAATACCATTTAATAAATCAATATCCGTACCTGGACGAATAGCTAAATGTAAATCGGCTGCTTCTGCGGTAGGAGTGCGCCGAGGATCAACCACAATTATTTTAACACGACGATTTTTTTTATGATATTTTTCCAAGCGATTAAAAATAATTGGATGACATTCCGCCGTATTTGTGCCAATTAAAAAAGCACAATCAGTTAATTCCAAATCATCGTAACAACAAGGAGGACCATCAGAGCCAAAACTTTGAATGTACCCAGATACCGCACTAGACATACACAACCGGGAATTAGCATCGAAATTATTAGTTCCTAAACAACCTTTGAGTAGCTTTTGAGCAATATAATAATCTTCGGTTTGGAATTGTCCAGAACCGTACATACAAATTGAATCTGTAGCTTGATTCAATTGCAATGTTTGAATCCGTTGGGTAATAATATGAAAAGCTTCATTCCAACTCACACGCCGAAATTCTTCATTTAAAGAATCGCGCACCATAGGATGATACAATCTATTTTTATCCAAAGATTCAGCAATAGTCGCACCTTTAACACATACCATTCCCTGACTGGAAGGGTGGGATTTATCACCTCTAACTCGCCAAATGGGAATTCCTTGATCATCTCGATTTGTGGCTTTTCCATGTTGGGCTGGTGGAGAAACTTCTAAACCGCAACCGACACCGCAATAAGGACAAAGTGTTTTAGTAAATTCATTCATGGTAAGTAGGTTGGCGTTAAAAATTGTCGTTATGACAAGGGAACAGGGAACAGGGAACAGCGAACTCTTAACTCTTAACTGGGAAGAGGTTTTGGGCAACTTTACTTTTCGTTACTTATGTCGGTTTTCTTCGGTTCACCTACTTAGTTATAATTTTTGATTTCACGGGGAGACGCTTCAGGCGCAGAGTTTATGTTATTAACGTAAGTTGCTAGTTAGGGAAAATGTCATAATCAGGATATCCAAGATTAAAGGATGAACAGGATAAAAACAGAAAATTACTCACCAATTACCCATTACCAATTACCCATTACCAGCCTCAACTAGATAACTAGCAACTTGAGTTATTACCTTCGCGCCTTGGCGTGAGATATTTATTCTTCTACTATTAAAATTGGTTGGTGGTTAATTTTTGCTTCTTCAATTTCATTGTCAGATGCAAATGAATCTTTTGGTTCTTTGAGGAAGAATCCACACATAAAGGCACAAATCATGGCGGCTATTCCCATTGTAGCAAATAGGGTTGATGGGTCTGTTAAACTGTAGATTGTTAGATAAACTACGCCACCAAAATTACCATAAGCACCAACGTTTCCAGCTATTTGTCCGGTTGCTTCTTTTTTGATTAATGGGACTATTCCGTAAGTTGCACCACAACCAGCTTGGGCAAAGTAAGCGGTAAACATTGTGACTGCAATTGCCAGGGGAATAGGCCAATCTTTGTTAATGAAATGTGCCATTAAGTAGCCAATTGCAATTCCAGCGGAAATAATGGTCATTGTCCATTTACGCGAACCTAATTTATCAGAAATTAAACCGCCACTAGGACGAGAAAATAGATTAAGAAATGGATAAATAGATGCAATCATTCCGGCTACAATATGTTCCAAACCAAAGGTTTTTTCAAAGAATGCAGGTAGCATGGAAACCGCTGCTAGTTCTGAACCAAAGTTGGTAATGTAGGTAAATTCTAATAATGCTACTTGTCCAAATTGATAACGTTGATTTGCTGGGTAGGTTTTTTGTCCTATTAGTAATTCTTGATTGACTTGATATGCTTGATAGGTTTGATAAGCAAATAATCCTGCTAAGACAATCCAAACTATATACATTTGGCTGAGTGTGAGAAAATGAATTTTCTTTTGTTCTAGTCTCCAAGCTAATAAACCTAATGCGAAGATTAAACCAAAATTAGAAACAATCAGCGCCCAAAAACTTTTGATGGAAGTTACTTCTAATGAGCCATTTTTCTTGGGTTTTTGATAAACTTTACCATGGGGTGTATCTTGCACGTTTTGATAGTAGAATAAGCCGTAAACTGCGGTGACAATTCCTGTTAATGCAATGGTCAAACGCCAATTAGATAAACCACCATCTAAAAAGCTAGTTGCAATTGCAATTGTTGGTAATGCAAATTCTGATCCAAATGCTCCAAAGTTACCCCAACCTCCATAAATACCTTGAGCAATTCCCATTTCTTTAGGAGGAAACCACTCTGCTACCATGCGAATACCAACAACAAACCCAGAACCAACTATTCCCATTAATAAACGACTAATTACTAATTGGTTGAAGTCTTGGGCTAATGCTGTGAATAAACAGGGGATAATCGCAAACATTAATAATAGGGAATAGGTAATTCTTGGACCGAATTTATCCAATAACATCCCAATAATAATCCGCGCGGGAATTGTTAATGCTAGGTTACAAATTCCTAAGGTTTTAATTTGTTCTGGTGCTAAATGTAATTCTTTACCAATTGTGGTTGCAAAGGGGGCAAAGTTAAACCAACAAACAAAGGTTAAGAAAAATGCCAACCATGTCTGATGTAAAATCCGATAACGTCCTTGAAGTGAAAATAGTCCTTTTAGCATTTTCTTTGCTCACAAAATAAGTAGGTTGGCGTTAAAAATTGTCGTTATGACAAGGGAACAGGGAACAGGGAACAGGGCAACTTTACTTTTCGTTACCTATGTCGGTTTTTTTCTGTTCACCTACTTACGAAAATTCACTGACAATGATTAAATTGCCAAAATTGATGATTTATCAACCACTGATAAACCCAGATGATTTAATATCTAGTTTATGAGGTTAATTTTTGGTTTTAAGCTATTGCTGGTTCTCGTAATTTTGCCCCAAATTGAGTAATTAGTATTTCTCTTAATATGGGTTGTAAGTCTTCGCAAGGAATACCTTTTTTCACACAAGTTCCTAAATGTGCATCTTTCCCCACTGTTCCACCCATATAAATATCCACACCTTCTAACATTTGCCCATTTTTACGGACTTTAGTTCCCATGAGGCCAATATCTGCTACTTGGGTCTGTCCACAGGAATTTGGGCATCCTGTCCAATGAATTCGCACCGGATGTGATAAAGTTAATTCAGATTCCAATGATTTAATCATTTCTAAGGCGCGATTTTTGGTTTCTATTAAGGCAAAATTACAAAATTGTGCGCCAGTACATGATACCAATGATCGCATTAATAAGCCAGGGTTAACTGCAAATTTCTCTAATATGCCTTCTGTGTAAAATTGTGTTAAACTACTATCGGGAATGTTGGGGATAATAACATTTTGTTCTACGGTAAACCGGATTTCTCCACTTCCGTAAACTTCCGCTAACCGCGCAATTTCCAACATATCATGAGCAGATAATCTCCCCACGGGAATATTTAAACCTGCGTAGTTAAATCCCGCTTGCTTTTGTTTATATATGCCTAGATGATCCCGTTTTTCCCAGTTAATTTCATCTTTCGCTGCTGCGGGTAATAATGATTTACCAAAACGCTTTTCTACTTCTGTGCGGAATTTTTCTATACCCCACTCATCGAGTAGCCAAATCAACCGGGCTTTTTGTCTGTTTGCGCGTAAACCATGATCTCGAAATATCTCGACAATGACTTTGGATAATGATACAACATCGGCCGGTAATACCCAAACATTTAAAGGCATAGCGGTTTCACAACGTTTTGCGGAAAATAAACCACCGACAATGACGTTAAAGCCAAAGACTGGTATTTGCTCTTGATTTGTCAAAAAAGCGGGAATAAAGGCTAAATCGTTAATTTCTGCGTGAACTGAATTATCTCTTCCCCCAGTAATTGCAATGTTAAATTTCCGAGGAAGATTACTAAATTCTGGATTACCTTCACCATTGTTAGTCAGCATATCCTGGATTTGCTGGACTAATTCTCTGGTATCATATAATTCATTTATGTCCAAACCAGCTACAGGATCACCTGTAATATTGCGGATATTATCCATCCCAGATTGGATAGTAGTCAATCCCACTTTGTGAAATTTATTAAAGATATTGGGAATATCTTGAATTTTTATGCCGCGTAGTTGTATATTCTGTCTAGTGGTAATGTCAGCGCTGCCGTCGTCACCGTAACGCTGTAGTACCTCTGCTAAAACCGATAATTGATTGCTAGTGAGAATACCATTAGGTATCCGCATTCGCATCATGAATTTACCAGGAGTCACTGGACGGAAGAATACACCTAACCATTTTAGGCGGTGGTTAAGGTCATTTTCGTCCATTGCTTCCCAACCGATTTGCGCGAACTGCTCTATTTCGTTCTTAACCGCGAGTCCGTCTTTTTCGGCTTTGAATTTCTCGAATTTATTCAGTTTTTCTGTGGTAGCTGCTGTATCTATCATGGTCTTTTCTTGGCAGATAGGACTTAATTAACTGTGTACCCTTTCATCACTTCTGTATTTACCACTTTGGGGAAATAACTGATAGTAGTTTCCTGTTTTGTGTTTGTAACAGTTGCGATATTGATAACTTAGTGTGATTTTTTATAACAATTCGTATACTAGGTTACTAAAATCAAGTGATTATGCAAAAAATGGATATCATAATTGCTATGATTGCATAAATCAAAAATTTGTTTTTCTAGATGAGCTTGTATAAATTTTAATGCGTTCGTATATGAAGATAGGAATGTGTCTCACGTAGAGACGCTTCCGGCACTGAGAGTAAAAGCTTTAAGGTTTTTTGATTTAACTAAGGTGTTAAAATGTGGAGATTTGATCAAATTTTGGCAGTATTAATATATATTAATTGGTAAGAAATCAGGTATTATTAAAAGCAATTATGAAACGTCGTGACTTTATCAACTGGGTGGGATTGGGTTTTTTAGCTAGTTCTCTACCTATAGCAATTGCGGCTTGTTCTCCTGAAACAACCGCAGCACCTAGTTCTAGATCTAATACTGCTACAAAAGGCTGGCAAAAGGTGGGTACTGTGGCACAATTAGACAAAACTGGTCAATTATTGGCGGAAAATTCGCCAATTGGTGCAGTGTTGGTGGTGGGAACATCGAAAGCTGTTAAAAGTTTAATCGCTGTTAATCCTACTTGTTCTCATGAAGGTTGTACCATTGACTGGAAAGCAAAAGAAAATAAATTTGTCTGTCCCTGCCATGGTGCAGAGTTTGCTCGTGATGGTAAACTCAAACGGAGTCCTGCTAAAAAGCCCCTCAAAACTTACCAAACAAAGATTGAAGCTGGTTCTGTGTTTGTGAAAACAGTTTAAGATGTTCTGAAACCCTGGGTTTCTGACGGAAACCCTTTTTCAATAATCTCTATCAGGGTAAATAATCACTTATTAGCTAGTATTTCCACTAATTTATTTGTATGAAGTAAATACTAAATGAAAAATTAGTTAAATTAAAATTATACGGAAAATGAGTTAAGTCCGTTAAATTTATCATGTATCATCAGGCTAAATCAAAATGCGTTTAGAGCAGTTGCAAGCCTTTTTGGCGATCGCACAAACTGGCAGTTTTCAACAAGCTGCAAAACAATGTGGTGTTACCCAATCTACCATTAGTAGACAAATTCAGGGACTAGAGGCAAATTTGGGGGTAGAACTGTTTCACCGCAGTACTCATGCTAAATTAACTTTAGGCGGTGAACGCTTACTCCCCCGTGTCCAGAAAATTTGTCAAGAATGGGAATCTGCTACACAAGAGTTAACGGACTTAATGGGAGGAAAGCAACCAGAATTATGTATTGCAGTCATTCATTCTGTTTGTGCTTCTTATTTACCACCAGTGTTACAAAAATTTTGCCATGATTACCCAGAGGTACAATTGCGGGTAACATCATTGGGAAGCGATCGCTCGCTAAAAGTTCTCAAGGATGGTTTAGTAGATTTAGCAATTGTTATGCACAATCGCTTTTTAATCACAGGTAAGGAAATGGTGGTAGAAGTGCTATATGATGAACCAATAGAGGTTTTAGTTGCAGCTAATCATCCCCTATCTGAATATGAATCTATCCCTTGGTTAGAATTAATTCGCTATCGTCAAGTAGTATTTAAAGAAGGTTATGGGATGCAGCGTCTCATTCAGGATAAATTTGAAAGTAGGTCAACCAAACTCAGCGCGGCTTTAGAAGTAAATACCTTAGAGGCCTTTCGGGGAGTAGTTCGTCAAGGAGAACTAATTGCTTTACTTCCCCAGTCAGCATTAATAGAATCTAGAAATGATCCTACCCTTGCGGTTCGTCCCCTAGCCGAAAATAGCAATTTAGCCGATAATTCTGGTTTGACTCGTCGGGTAGTAATGGTAACCACTCACGACCGTCTCCAGATTCCTCCCATACAACACTTTTGGCAACTTGTCAAGAATAATATTCCCGCAATGACAACTAACTAATGACTAAATTTAGAGAATTTATCCAAAAAATAGGTAGCGGAAATCACACATCAGAAAATTTAACCCGTGATGAAGCGGCCACGGCTACAAGAATGATGTTATTAAATGAAGCTACACCTGTACAAGTTGGCGCATTTTTAATTGCTCACCGTATTAAACGTCCCACGGGAGCAGAATTAGCAGGGATGTTAGACGCTTACTATGAACTCGGTCCAAAGTTGCAATCAATAGGACAACCTGTAATTATTTTAGGTATACCCTATGATGGCAGAACTCGTACTGCACCGATTAATGTGATTACGGCTTTACTATTAGCTGCTGCGGGACAACCTGTAATTATGCACGGAGGAGATCGTTTACCGACAAAATATGGTCTACCTTTAATCGAAATTTGGCAAGGTTTAGGAATAGATTGGACTAGTTTAACACTAGAACAAACCCAGCAGGTCTTTGAAGCCACAGGAATTGGCTTTGTTTACACCCCAAAGCATTTTCCCCTCAATCAAATTTTGTGGTCATATCGTGAGCAATTGGGTAAACGTCCACCATTAGCAACCATGGAGTTAATTTGGTGTCCCTACGCTGGTGATGCTCACATTATTGCTGGTTTTGTTCATCCCCCTACAGAAGCAATGTTTCAAGTGGCTTTAGGGTTACGTGGGGTGAGGAAATATACTTTTATTAAAGGTTTAGAGGGTAGTTGTGATTTACCACGCGATCGCACAGCCATTATTAGCTTATCTTCATTAAATCCAGATGAATTAACTCGGTTACAACTCGTACCCCGTGAATATGGTTTTGTAACTAAAAATGTGCCTCTAACTACTACAGCAGAACTAATCAATGATTTGCAAGGGGTTTTGACGGGAAACGCCAGCGAACTGCTGCAAACAGCTTTATGGAATGGCGGTTTTTATTTGTGGCGTAGTGGTATTTCTCCAGATATGCAAGCGGGTATAGACAAAGCTACTGAATTAATCAGCAGTGGCGTAGTCAAGGCTAAACTTGACGAAATCAGTACGGTGATGTCTGATAGCGAAGCGTGGTGTTAGCCCAGGATATCCAGGATCAAAGGATGTACAGGATAATGATTTAAAATGGTGCGTTACTATATTATATAGCGATATCTATGCTATACCCAAAGTCTTTACCAAAGGTGCATTACTAATCGCTAACACACCCTACTATAAATAATTTAAGATAGTTCTTCCTTATCAAGATAAGGATAACATTTTTAAAATCCTTTGTCAATACCTGAAAATAAAATTTTTCGCGGTTTTTTTGCGTTTTGTTGGCTGTTCCCTGTCAACTGATTAAAGGATGTACAGGATGAAGATGGGTTTTTCTGATGATGTCAATGATTTAAAATGGTGCGTTACTATATTATATAGCGAACTGCTTGCAGCAGCGCTTCGCTATCGCTATGCTACACCCAAAGTCTATACCAATGGTGCGTTACGCTGTCGCTAACACACCCTACTGTAAATAATTCAAGATAGTTCTTCCTTATCAAGATTAAGATAACATTTTTAAAATCCTTTGTCAATACCTAAAAAGCAAATTTTTCGCGGTTTTTTTGCGTCTTGTCAACTGCCAACAGTTTCCGATATTCACAAAGTACAGATATTAATGATAAAAATCTTGTAGTGCGGGCATCTTGCCCGCTAAAAATCTACCTCATGAAAATGAAATCTGCTGTATGATGATGTCAATGATTTAAAATGGTGCGTTACTCTATTATATAGCGAACTGCTTGCAGCAGCGCTTCGCTATCGCTATGCTACACCCAAAGTCTATACTAATGGTGCGTTACGCTGTCGCTAACACACCCTACTATAAATAATTTACGATAGTTCTTCCTTATCAAGATTATGATAACATTTTTAAAATTCTTTGTCAACACCTGAAAATAAAATTTTTCGCGGTTTTTTTGCGTCTTGTCAACTGCCAACAGTTTCCGATATTCACAAAGTACAGATATTAATGATAAAAATCTTGTAGTGCGGGCATCTTGCCCGCTAAAAA
>NZ_JACJQS010000028.1:0-63034 GCF_014696755.1 Anabaena sp. FACHB-1391
TTGTTGACTACGATTAAATTTAGTTAAACCTCCTGAACCTGTTTCTACAGGTAGTCCGGTTGCTTTTAGAACTTCTAGTAATGCAGTACGAGTCGTGTTTACTGCTGCTGCATTAGCCAGTGGTTTTTTAGCTTGCTTCAAGATTTTTTCTAACTTTGAAGGGTCTTTTTTGAGAAAATCTTTGATGTCTTTCGTTCCCTTTTTAGTGTTACATTTTTCACAACTTAAAGTGAGATTTGTAATTGAATTACTACCCCCCTTTGCTCGTGGATGAATATGTTCTACTTGAAAAGGAACGTCTTTTACTCCACAGTAAGCACATTGTCTACCCCACTTTTCTAGTAAGTATTCTCTGGTTTCGTAACCAGCTAAAGTTCCCTGCTGATATTCCTTACCTTGAATATCAGGATTAGCCATTAACTGCATATCAAACCTGACTAATTCTTGGCTAATAGCCTCAATTGGTGCGAGTTTACGCAATCTTTCAACCCAAGTTTTAATATTATCAACCCGACTTTGTAGGCTTGGTGCTAACCATCCTTCTGGACGGGTTCTATTCAAGAACCTTGGTTGTCTGTAACGAGTTTTTCTTGCACGTCTAGAACGTCTTAATTGCCTTCTAGAAGTTAAAGCATCTCTAATTGCAAAGCCTCTATGTTTTAATTCAGCAGCAAATACAACCTCGCCAGTTGAATCGTTAACTAATGCCATTCCCGTGAATTTTGCACCAGGGTCAATCTTTAGCCTTGGCGACGATACTGGGGAGTCAGGACGGGATTTTTTGAGAATAATTGTGAACGGAAACTGTCTAAATATTGCTGATTTTTTGTTTCTCAATAGTTGTCTAGCTTGTGCTGAATGAATTGGGTTTAATGGCGTGAAGTTGGTATCTAAAACAAATACTTTGGACATATTGTCCCTCCTTGCGGGTAATGTTAGCCTGGACAAAGATTTAAAGGCTTTTTACGCTAACAGCACTGGATTAACCCAATAAGCCTGTTTAACTGTTAACCTCAGCAGCTACAAACTGGCTGCGTATTTGTAGGTGAGATGACCTGAAAATCGTAGTGATTTAACACTTAGTCGGGTAAACTCTGGGCTTTAAAAGCCCCCACTTACCCGAAGGGAAGTGGTGGGTAATTTACTCTACTTCGGTTTCTATTTTGTCTCCACGTTCAAGTTCCCAAAGAATTTGATTACCTTCACGTCTTACCCGTGAAACTATCCAATTTCGCCAGCGCCATTCATCACCTCTGCTAGTAACGGCGCTAGAGTGAACACTCATTAAGTCTGCTAATTCTGAACTGGTGATTAGGTAGCCTTTTTCGGCAATTTCGTCCGCAATACGCAAAGTTTCCACTAAGTTACGAAGTTGTGAAACCCTCATTTCAATGGGTTGTTCGTTGGTTGTAGTCGCGGTTGGAGCGGTAGAAGGTTCCATAATGGTTATATCTGATACAGATGAACTGCTTTCCAGTGTATTTTGATTAATTATTATTGTAGAGTTGATCGGATAATCAGATACTAGTGATTCACTCATTTCACTGATTTTAGGTAAAGTTTCGTAAACAGAGTTGGAGAATAACTGTTGTAGGTTAGGGGTTTTACCATTAGCGAAGCAGCGAGCGATCGCATCACAGCGTTCATTACCAATATTACCAGAATGTCCGCGAACGTGCTGCCATTTTATCAATTGGCTATTAAGTTGATCGAGGGTTTCCAAAAGGTCTTGATTTTGTACAGGATTACCATCTGATTTTTTCCAGCCTTTCCTTTTCCAACCGGGCATCCATTTAGTAATAGAATTAATCAGATATTCACTATCAGTGTACAGGGTAATAGGTTGAGTTTGTCCAGATGATTTAAAAAATTCCAAGGCCGCGATCGCCGCTTGCATTTCCATTTTATTATTAGTGGTATGCTGGAATGAATCACCCATTTCGTGAACTGAACCATCACAGAAATAGATAACTGTACCCCAACCCCCAGGACCAGGATTACCTGTACAAGCACCATCTGTGTATATACTTTGAATTAGGCGTTGATTAGACATGATCAAGAATTGCTATATTATTGATAACGTTACATTAATTTTAACTTGACAACATCAGTGAAACCGCAAATTTGAGCAAATGGGATCATTTCTGCCCAACTGAAAAAAGTAATATTTTCAATATATCAGTGGTGTAGATCAAAAAAGAATTTTACCCAATTCGATTTTGGTAACACATATATTTAATTATCTTATTTTGGAAATGTCGTCAATTTTTTTTACACCACTCATTCAAAAAATTAATATGCCAATTGCTGACAAAGCAGGTGTTAAAATATACATCTTGCGTCTTGATCTGATGCACCCCCAAATTAACGGTAATAAATGGTTTAAGCTAAAATATAACCTTGTCGAAGCTAAACAGAGAAATTTATCCACAATTCTGACTTTTGGTGGTGCTTATTCTAATCATATTTATGCTACCGCAGCCGCAGGAAATATATTTGGTTTCCGCACTATTGGAGTAATTCGTGGAGAAGAAAATATCCCTTTAAATCCTACTTTACAATTTGCAGTTACACAAGGTATGGAATTAGTATATATTGATCGTCAGACATATAAACAACGCCATACAGAGGAATTACAAAACCAATTAAAACAGCGATTTGGGAAAGTATTTATTATTCCTGAAGGTGGTTGTAATTTAAACGGTATGCGTGGTTGTATAGAGATATTAGAAACAATTAAAGACTTTAATACTGTTTGTTTAGCTTGTGGTACAGGAACAACATTAGCAGGGATAACACTATCATTAAATCAACCACAAAAAGTGATTGGTTTTCCTGTTTTAAAAGGTGGTGATTTTCTCAATCAAGATATTAATAATTTACTCAGAAATTATCTAAATTCTGACTTACCTACACCTGTTAATTCTCCCGCACATTGGGAATTAATTTGTAATTATCATTTTGGTGGTTATGCTCAAGTAAAAGATGAATTAAAACTATTTTGTGATAATTTTGAACAACAACATCACATACCTTTAGATTATATATATACCGGAAAAATGTTTTATGGAGTTATGGATTTAATCAAAGAAGGTTTTTTCAAGTCAGAATCTTTACTATTAATACATACAGGAGGTTTACAAGGTAATAGCGGATTTAGATAATTTTTATAGATAATTTTTCATCCCTGATTTTCTCAAAATGCAGGGATTTAAGATTGATGATTTTCACTAATTAGGCTTATAAATTTGCTTGTTGTTGTAACCAAGAATCTACAGGTTGTCCGTCCTTACGTTTGAGTTCTATTTCTATGACCATGACTTCTTGAGAACCGGGAGGTGCGGGTTTTTTGTGGAAGATAACCTCATAATCTAAAGGATTGTGATTATGTTCTTTTAACCAATCTTGGACTTTAGTAAGTGCAAAAAATGATTGTCCTTGGGCGAACATTTGGGTAATTTGCATTTGTAATCTATAGGGATTAATGCGACTCATTTTTATTGACTCCTTTGATATTTATAATTATGATGATCTCACGCAGAGGCGCAGATTGAGGTTTTTATTTTTATTCTTGTATGTTGAAATCTACTTTATCATAAATATCTGATAATATCATTTGACAGGAAATAGAGGCTAGATTTAAGTTGATATTTCCATCTGTAAATTCGGAAAATATCCATTGATTATTATCGGTTTTACAATATTGTTCAATGTGCATTGTGTACTGGTCGATTAAAATATATTCTTGTAAGGTGGTAATTGTCCGATAAGCTGCAAATTTTTCATCTCTATCATAGCCTTTAGTAGATTTTGATAAGACTTCGGCAATCATTACAGGATTTACTAAAGTGTCGGTTCTTCCTTCTTCATACTCTAAGGGAGTTTTCACGACCATAATATCAGGATAGGTATGAATTTTTCTGCTGGGAATCCAAAGACGTTGATCTGTGACAAAGACTTGATAAGGTTGACGTTTAAGAAGATAATTGAGTGTACCACTGAAATTAAGTGCAAGTTGGTTGTGATTGGGTGTTCCACCTGTCTTATGTATAATTAATCCGTTGATATATTCGTGACGTATTTCTGAGTTTACCTCTAATTCTAGGTATTCTTGGGGTGAATAGTAGGGTGTTTCTTGTGCGAGGGTCATAATTTTAATTTATAGGTTTTATCGGTTGTCAATGTAGGCGATCGCTTCTACTTGCTCAACTAAGTTATAATTATAGTCTAGCAGTTTGTTTGATTTGACAAAAAATTTATGGTGATATTTTTGTCTTTAAATTTTGAAATTACAAATCGTACAAATCCTTAAACCAATTAATAAAACCCTGCACCTTGGGAGTCTGCGGATTTAAAATATTATACTTGATGGCTTGATGTATTTGTCTACCTGGTTCATCTTGCCATGCTAACCAGGTATAAATTTCCGCTTTATCAATATAAGATTCTTTGAATGTTGCACCTTTATTTTTTGCTTCTCTTGCTACATCCTGTGCATATTGCCAAATATATTCTCCCTGTTCTGGAATCATATAACCTAAAAATGTTTCTAACATCCCTTCGATAATATTATCTGGCATAATCCAAACACCAATTTTCTTATCATCTTGTGTATTAATAATTAATCCTGTTTCTGGTATTTGTTCAGGAAGATGAGAAATACTTTCAATTTGCAAACAAGCATTTCTGATACTTTGCCAACGTAAAGACGCATTATCATCTGCATCTACCATTAAACCTAAATGTGTACATCTTCCAGTTTGTAATTCTGTATATATCAGGTCATAAGTAATATTTTCATAACCTCCACATTCTTGAATTGATATAATTGCTTCCTCTTTTTTCGCTCCCCAATAAATTCCATTTTTTTCAATTAATTCTGGTATGACTCGTAAATCATCTTGACCTTCAACTAATAGACTTTTGGGGTGATAATGTTTTGCCATTGCTAACGTACCTCTAATTCTCTTTCAGCAGCAATAACAATTTGTGCTTCATTAAAAACTATACTTTTTTCTTTACCTTTTTCAATTCTATGAATTCTAATACCATCATTAGTTACATTTTCTGTTTTTGCAATATCAGCTAAACTCTGCCAACAATCACTATTATGTGTAGTGGCAAAAACTTGGACATTTAGTCTTTTCGCTGTATCCCAAATCATTTTCCACATATCAGACATTGCAGTAAAATGAAGTCCAGTATCTATTTCATCTACAAATAAATATCCATCTTTAGCTGATACTATAGCTAGTGCAAGTCCTAATATTCGCCAAATTCCATCTCCCATACTGCCAATAGGTACACGTTGTTTTTTATCACTAAGACGCACAAAAAAACCAGTATGTGAATCAGCAGCAGAACGTAATCTTGCCATCTGAGTAGATTTTTGAACATTTGCTGTAGCAATACGTTCAATTTTTGGATCAATAATTTTCAGAGCTTCTGTTACTAGTTCTTCTTCGGGAGTTAATACAACTGCCTCAAATAATTCTTTCATATTTGTGGTATTTAAAGAAGCAGAATTGACAAATACAGTCCTAGACAATTGATTTTTTTTGTCCCGGCTAGAACGTTTAATATATCTTAAAGATAAGCAATTATTATCTAATAAAGGCAGATTTAAAATTTCTTTAGCTTCATCTTCTATATTCCAAACTACTCTGAAGTTTAGGCTTTTGAGATTACTTGATAACTCGTCAATAAGTTCTCTTTTTACTTCTTCATTTAACTCATTCAACTCTTCTAAATCAGCATCAATATGTAACTTTCGGCTTCCTATATTGACATAAAACTCTTCTTTAACATTGTCGTTAATTCCTGAAATAGAAAACTGACTATCTATATCAAATTGATGATCATAAAATAAATGACAAATATCAAGTTCGCGTTCTTCTCTTGGATCATCACTCCAAAAATACTCACCTCGGTTAATCATTATTTCGCCGAGTGGTTCAAGATTAGTTCGTGAAGATAAAAGCTGAATAGCTTCTAGTATTGATGTTTTTCCGCTATTATTTTCACCAACCAGTAAGTTAATTCTGCCTAATTGCTGAAGTTCAAAAGACTTGAAACCTCGAAAATTCTCTATTTTTACACTTTTTAACATAGTTTTTTCAATGAAGACAACAGAGAAATAATGATAGTAGAATTATTATAACATTCAGATACCTGATTTCTTTTACAAGTGGGGTATCTAAGGGGATAAATTAGTCTATAGCATCAGCATTAATATCTATATAATCTTCTATTGCTTGTTCCAATAGTTTAGTTTCAACACTAGAAAAGTTAGGAGATGGTAAAAATAAACTAACTAAAGGCTGAAGAACTGGATACTTTGCAACTCCCATGAGAAAACCGATTGCAAATTGAGGAATATGATTTCTCACAAAATTTGTAAACTCTATAAAAATACCGTAAATTTGCTCCCACCAAGTTGGATCTCTCCTAGCTATTTCATTATGAATATTGTCAAGTTCCGTTAGAATATCCTTGCGCTTTAGGTTTAAAAAATCAATACCATCACGAGTTAAAATACCATGTCCATTCCACGTCATTGTGAGATGCTCAACATTATCCAGTATTTTTACAATTTTTCCATAATGTAATTCATTAATTAAAGTCTCCTTAGAATATATATGGGTTTTAAATATCCAAAAACCTTTTTGTTCATAAATCATCCATCTTATCCGTTTTATTTCTCTGTCTATCTTTGTGAATGCTCCTCTAAGAATAGTTTTTTGCTCAAATGAATATTTTTGATATTCATTGATTTTTTGTATTATCATCATGATTAGAGTTATCCGGTAAGTTTTTTAATACTTATATTGTATCATACTAAATGTAGTAATTTATATGGATTTAATAAAATTTAACACACAACCTCTGTAGTAGGTTGGCGTTGAAAATTGTCGTTATGACAAGGGAACAGGGAACAGACAAGAGGTTTTGGGCAACTTTACTTTTTGTTACATACTTAGGTTTTTCTCTGTCCACCTACTTAGTGCTGTTTCTCTAAACAGAATAAATCACTAATCACGCTATGATAGTAAACAATAAAAGTTAAAGAAGTTCTCAAAATCCTAGAAGAAGATGGTTGGTATATAGATCGCATTAGAGGTAGTCATCGTATCCTCAAAAATGAAAATAAATCAGGTATCGTAGTTGTACCTGGAAAACCAAGTGATGATATTCCCATAGGTACACTTTCATCAATTTGGAAGCAAGCAAAATTAGGAGAAATATAATGATTGAATACACAGTAATTTATGAACGTGGTCAAACAAACTGGGGTGCTTATGTTCCTGACTTACCCGGTTGTGTCAGCATTGGGGATACTTTAGCAGAAGTACAAGAAAATATTAAAGAAGCTATAGAATTGTATTTGGAAGTATTGAAAGAAGATGGAAAACCTATACCCAAACCTTCTACAGAAGTTGGTAAAGTTGCAGTGACAATATAAATTCAAATCCCCGACTTCTATTAAAAAATCGGGGATCTAAATCCTATTTCAACGCTGCTAACAAATCATTTTTCGCTGTTTCTAAAGCCTCCGGTAATTTACTTGCGTCACGTCCCCCAGCTTGCGCGAGATTGGGTTTTCCACCACCTCCACCTCCACAAATTTTCGCTATCGTTCCCACAAATTTCCCCGCTTGGACACCTTTGTGATTCACTTCAGAACTAAAAGCTGCAACGATACTCACTTTTCCGGCTTCGGGAATAGAACCTAAAACCACCGCCCCATTACCGATTTTTTGCAGTAATCTTTCCGCAGCATCTTTTAATGATTCTGGGTCAATATCTGCCATTTGAGCAACAATAATTTTATGTTCTCCTACTATTTCCGCAGTTTGTAATAAGCTGTCAGATTTAACAATTGCTATTTGTGATTTCAGGCTTTGAATTTCTTTTTCATTGTTGCGAAGTTCGGTTTGTAAAGTGGTGATTCTGTCGGGTATTTCTTCGGGTTTGACCTTAAAGCGATCGCACAAATCTTTGACTACTATATCACGCACATTCAAATAATCCAATACCGCCGCCCCAGAAACCGCTTCTATTCTTCTCACCCCGGAAGCAACTCCCGCTTCAGAAATGATTTTAAAAACGCCAATTTCCGCCGTATTATTAACATGAGTTCCCCCACATAATTCCATGGAAACACCTGGGAAATCAATCACGCGCACTTGATCACCGTATTTTTCCCCAAACATGGCCACTGCACCTTTCGCTTTTGCTTCTGCTATGGGCATCTCCTCGATTGTAGCACCATGGGCTTCAGAAATCCAACTATTTACTAATTCTTCAATTTGGATAACTTCCTCACCGGTTAAAGCGCGAGGACAATTAAAATCAAACCGCAATCTATCAAAAGAAACCAAAGAACCAGCTTGAGAAATTCCTTCATCAACAACTTTCTTTAATGCAGCTTGTAATAAATGAGTTGCTGTGTGATTAGCTTGAGCGCGACGACGACAACCCCGATCAATTTGGGCGGTAATATTGTCACTAATCCTAATTGTACCACGTTCAATATATCCAAAATGAATAAAGAAATCAGATTCTTTTTTCACATCTTCAATTCTGACTAAAACACCATCACCACTAATATATCCCTTATCCCCAATTTGTCCCCCAGATTCAGCATAAAAAGGAGTTTTATCGAGAACAATTTGTACTTCTGTTCCTGCTTCTGCTGCTTCTTGGGAAACACCAGCAACTAACAAAACTTCGATTTTTGCAGTAGTTGTTAATTGGGTATAACCAATGAATTGTGTAGAGTGAATATGTTCTGCAAGTTTATCCAAAGAACCTTGTACAGTTAAATCAATAGTTTCGTGTGCTGCTTTTGCTCGTTCTACCTGTTTTTGCATTTCTGCATTAAAACCATCAACATCAACAGTGAGGTTATTTTCGGCTGCGATTTCTTGGGTTAATTCTAAGGGGAAACCGTAGGTATCATAGAGAGTAAAAGCACTTTCCCCACTAATAGAAGTTAATCCTTTTTGTTTGATATCTTGGATAATTTCAGCTAATAGCTTTTCACCTCTATCAAGAGTTTTCAAGAAGTTAACTTCTTCTCTTTGTAATTCGGCTTTAATAGCAGCTTCTCTTTGTCGCAAATTGGGGTAAATTGATTCCGAAAGAGAAATGGCGGTTTCTGCAACTTGGTTAATAAATTCCCCAGCAATTCCTATTAATCGGCCATGTCTAACTACCCGACGAATTAAGCGCCGTAAAACATAACCCCTACCAACATTAGAAGCGCGAATTTCATCAGCAATCATGTGAACTACAGCACGCACATGATCACCAATTACCTTTAAAGAAACTTTCGTATTTTCATCACCTTTGTGATAATCAATTTTAGCAATTTTCGCCGCAGTTTCGATAATTGGGAAAATCAAATCTGTTTCATAATTATTAGGAACTTTTTGCAGGATTTGCGCCATTCTTTCCAAACCCATTCCCGTATCAATATTTTGATTTTGTAACGGCGTTAAATTTCCCGAAGCATCCCGATTATATTGCATAAATACCAAGTTATAAAACTCGATAAAACGCCCATCATCTTCTAAATTAATATGATCATCACCTAATTCCGGGTGAAAATCATAATAAATTTCCGAACAAGGACCACAGGGACCAGTAATACCCGATACCCAGAAATTATCATCAGCACCCATGCGCTTGATGCGTTTTTCTGTTACACCAATAGTATCGCGCCAAATAGCAAAAGCTTCGTCGTCTTCTTCAAACACACTGACAACGAGATTTTTAGGGGAAATCCCAAACACTTGAGTAGATAATTCCCAACCCCAGGCGATCGCTTGGGCTTTAAAATAATCACCAAAGCTAAAATTCCCCAACATCTCAAAAAATGTATGATGGCGTTTAGTGCGTCCCACATTTTCGATATCATTGGTACGAATGCACTTTTGGGAAGTTGTAGCGCGTTTAAATTCCGGTGTCCGTTGTCCCAGAAAAATCGGCTTAAATGGTAACATACCTGCTATAGTCAGCAGCACAGTAGGATCTTCAGGAACAAGGGAAGCACTTGGAAGCGGTTGGTGTTCTCGCTGTGTGTAGAAGTCGAGGAATAATTGACGAATATCGTTACCGCTAAGAAACTGGAGAGTTGAAGACATGAGTGTTTAAGAAATCAAATTTAATTAATTGAGGAAAATCTGCAAAAAGCATCATTACTATTTATAACTTATGACAGCAAAGATGAAAAATATTCAGCTTTCAGCATTTTTTGTCAGAATTTCCCATGACAGATTAGTATAGAAATTACCATCAATTCCTATACTTTAATTATATTTCCAAGGATCTGATGGAGATTGGATATAAAAATATTAGACATCTTGTGAAAATTATCGTAAGGACAATTCATGAATTGTCCCTACAAGAGTTCCAGGTTATGCACATTTAATGACCAAAGATGTCTATTTAATTTATCTCTGGTTCAACACCTAAAGCACGCAATTGTGCAATTAATTTTTCTGTTTTTCGTCTTTCTTGATCTGCGCGTTGTTTTTCTTGGTCTGCGCGTTGTCTTTCTTGGTCTGCGCGTTGTTTTTCTTGGTCTGCGCGTTGTTTTTCCCATTCTGCGGGAGTTAATACCCAATTACCATTTTTATCATACCAACGCAACCAAGGCATATTGACGTTTTTATAACTTCCTTCCCAAACTCCTAAACCTAATTCTATACTGGGTATCCAGAAGCGGGAATTTGTTAAATTTGCTTCAATATAGCGATCGCCATTTAACTGAAACATTCTAAACTCAGATTGATAACGATCAAAAATTGCGTAATAAGGTACTCTTAAAATCTGCTCATAAATCTCCCATTTAACAGGGGGTTTTTCCACATCTCGCAATGTTTGACCTAAATCTTCTTTTTCTGTTCCTGGTGATAGCAATTCAACGATAATATAGGGATTAACAGCTTCTTGCCACACTACATAACTTAATCTTAAATCTTGATGATCACCATATAAATATGGTACACCTAAAACCGCAAACCAATCAGGACGTTTATACCACAATGGATGACGAGAATCATAATACAGATTCATGTCACTACCTGTAAATATTTCCTGACTGTGATAATTAGCAGGTGCAAATGTTTCTGATAATAATTGTGGTTGCAATAAATGGAATTGATCTGGCAAACCTTTCTCCTCTGGATCTTCACTCGGTAGATCATACATTGTGGGTAATGTTTCTTTAGGGGAAAGTGGCGGATCTGTTTGATACATTTTTCACTGTCCTCAAGCTATAATTTATATTTCTATTATGCCGCACTCTCACGAATCACCTTTTTACACTCTTCAACATCAACCCCTTTTTTCATTGCTTCCACCAAAGCTTGATAACTTTCCCAATTCTCCTGAATCAGATTTTTAGATTGAAGCAAATGAAAGCGTTGTTTTTGCTGATAAATATGCTCAGAAAGACCAATAACTTGTAAAAATTGCATTAACTTAATTTTATCATCATCACCACCTTGAGGAGCATCAAAGATCAAAGTTTCCGCAGCAATTCCCGCCATTAAAATTGTACAATAGCGCTCTAAAATTTGGGTACTAATTTCACCTTTTTCTATTTGCGTTGTTAACCCTTTATCATCTATTGATACCCCTCCTTGTCCTGGTTGTCCTTGTTTCCAAGCTTCCCATGCACTAAGAGTATAGCCAGTTATGGGAATTTCTAATAAGTGAGCCACGAGAAAATGACCCGCTTCATGATGTAAAATGCGTTCTTTATATTCTGGAGAAAATCGTGCCAGGAAGTCTAAAAATATCGTTCCTCCCTTACCTTGAAAACTGAAATTATCTAAAGTTGCAATTCCTAAAAACGTCACTGTAGCTAAAGCTGGTATTGTGGGAGAAAGATGTATTAACGGTCCTAATAAAGTGGAAAAAGTCATCAGGAAAATAGATATAGCAACGAGATTTATCGCAGTTTGGCTCATGGGAAGTTTTTTTAATATAATAAAATAGAATTATACCTAATTTCTCAGCCATCAAATCAAAATTATGCAATCTCCATTAAGTATTTTTAGTGTTGAACAATACCTAGAAGCTGAAAAATCTAGCGATATTCGCCATGAATATGTGGCGGGACAAGTTTTTGCAATGGCGGGTGCAAGCGAAGAACATAACCTGATAGCTGGTAATATTTACGCTATACTACGTCCCCATTTGCGTGGGAGTTCCTGTCGTGCTTTCGTGTCAGATATGAAAGTAAAAGTTAAAATCAGGAATGCTAATATATTCTACTATCCTGATATTATTGTTACTTGTGATCCTGAAGATAAGGAAAGGTACTTTAAAACTCGTCCTAATTTGATTATAGAAGTTTTATCTAATTCCACAGCAACAATAGACAAACGTGAAAAACGCATTAATTATCAAACTATAGAGAGTCTAAAGGAATATGTTCTAATTTACCAAAATCAAATAAAAGTAGAAGTTTATCGTCAAGATGATCAAGGAAATTGGTCAACGGAAGTATTAGGAAAAGATGATAAATTACATTTAGATTCAGTGAAGTTAACTTTGACAATGGCAGATATTTATGAAGATGTGATAGCGGAATTTAAAAAGTAATTTTGGTTCTAGCTTGCTTTCCTAAAATGGTAGAATAAAACCCAAAATTAAATTTTTACTTCAAAACAATACCTTATCTAAAACACACTAATCTATTAGTTATAAGTATCATCTCTCCTTGCGGTTGATTTGGAAACTACTGGCGACAGCTTGATACCTTTGCGTTAATTAGGACATGGAAATATATACGCTCTCTGCATGGAAAAACCCCCTGAAGAATGTTAAAGTATGTTGTTTAAAGCTGTGGTGAATTCCTCGTAGGGAGCTACCCCCACAATTGTTTTTGATAATTCACCGTTTCCACTGCCCGCAGCGGATTCTCTAATGCCGGATCTGTGACAACACTTGATGCAACCGGAATTGCAGCTAGGTTAACTACTGCTGTGTTTACAGCTAACTCTGCTGCTCAATTTACCTTTGGTAGTCGCAGCTTTGTCGCTATTAACGACGCTACCGCCGGATTTAGTGCCACTACGGATGCCATCATTGAGGTGACAGGTTTAACTGGTACTCTGACAGTTAATAACTTTACCACTGCCCTAGCGTAGCTTCTGGTATCCTTGAGGTAAACCACATTGTAGAGACGTTTCATGAAATGGCGTTGCTGATTTCCGGTATGATAGGCGAAAGGTGCGATTCATCTAGCGATCGCTAATAAATATCATACCCAAATTCAGCAACGCCTATTATTCAATATTCTCCTGAATATTTTCCTTTGCTACTCGTTGATGAGATGCTACTGCTAAAAGTTCCTCTACTATATCCCAAGCAGATGCACATTCACGAGAAGAATCACCTTTGGCTGTACAAGTTGCTCTCGCTTCTTCCCGTGCCACTTCTATTTCATCCTCAATAAAGATGCGTTTAGGATTTTCAAACAAGTCACTTTTTCTGAGAATATCAGTAATAGAAATTATCCCTAATAACTTACCTTTAATTACAGGAGCGCGACGGATATGGGTGTGAGCAAATAAACGAGCTACATACTCTACTCCCAGCTCAGGATTGACGACAATACAAGGTTTGGTCATAATTTCATAAACTCGCACTTGTTTGGAGTCTTTGCCATAGGCAGCAACTTTATAAACAATATCAGTTTCGGTGATCATGCCATAGGGATCATTTTCGGTACGAGGTTCGACAATTAAAGAACGTAAACCTTTAGATTTCATCAAACTTACAGCTTCCGCTACAGTTGCTGAACCACGAATTGTAATTACTTCTGTGGTCATTATATCTTCAGCTTTCATCATGGTTAAAATCCTTAAAGTAATGAGTATGAATCTGTGGAATTTTGATTGGGTAAATGGAAAAATATCGAGCAGAATGAAATAGATTCACTCATCATTAATATTTCTTCTTCACAAACCTCCGGAGAAAGATGAGATGTAGTTAATGGTTTAAAATTGCTTGGTATTCCGGGTGCATAAGCTTCAATTACACTACCATCCAGAGAGCGCATTACCATCAGGTAGTCACAAACTGGACACTCTGTACGGATAATTTGATTCATCAAAGAATGCTTGTGAGCTAGTTTTCCATCAGTTAAAAACTGACGTTTTGCTTCACTACCGCAATTAGGACATGGAAATATATACGCTCTCTGCATGGAAAAACCCCCTCAAGAAGGTGAAAGTATTTTGTTTAAAGCTGTGGTGAATTTCTCATAGGGAACTACCCCCACAACTGTTTCTGATAATTCACCATTCTTGAAAAACATAACTGCGGGAATACTGCGAATACCGTACTTTTTAGCAACGCTTTGATTTTCGCCGTCACCAACATCTAATTTGACCACTTTTACCCGATCTTTGTATTCTTGGGCTAGTTTATCCATTAAAGGAGCAACGATTTTACAAGGTCCGCACCAAGTTGCGGTACAGTCCATCACAAACAATTCTTTCTCCTCTAAAAGCGATTCAAAGTCTGATTTTTGGATATATTGAACAAGAGTTTCATTCGGACTTTCAGAACTAGCCATAAGTTTCTCCAGCAAAAATTAAAATTGGTGATTATCTGGTCGGGAAATGGAAAATGGTCAATGATAAAATAGAATGTTCATGAGTTAAATTATTGATTGAGGTCAAGCGAACACCAGAATTACAGTAACCCTGATGCCATAGAAAGTTCAATCTTTTGATGTTTCTTTTGTTTCGCATAAAATACTCACGACTTTTACTTGATTTTTGGGTTATGCAGATAAAATCTGTTTTCCTTCCTTGATTGATTTCTTCCTAATATTTAAAGTTTTTTTGTCTATTATTAACCGAGGTTTAGAAACAGCATCTTGCAAAAATTGAGTTATTACTTCCACTGAACGATCGCCATTAATCACAGTTAAAAAACCTTGTTGGCGATAATGCTGAATTAGGGGAGCAGAATGCTCTTGATAGACTTCTATTCGTCTGTAAATAACTTGATAATTATCGTCTGAACGACCCCGTTCCAGTAACCTTTGTACCAAAACATCAATGGGGACATAAAAGCTAAAAACTTGGTTGTAAAGCTTTTCTGGTAATACAGATCTGCCTTGAGGTAGGATTTCTAATAGTAGTTGATCAAGAAGTTTCACCTGGGACAAATTACTAGGAAATCCATCCAGAACCCAACCCCTTTGGGCAGAGGAATGACTTAAGCGTTTGCGGATGATATCAAGGATTAAATCATCTGGAATTAAATCACCTTTTTCTACATAGGGCTTGACTTTTAAGCCCAAATAAGTCTCTTTGGCGATCGCCTGATGGAATATATCATCAATAGATATATGGGGAATTTGCCATTGGCTTGATATTGCAGCCGCTTGTGTACTTTTCCCAGCACCTGGTACTCCCAAGAAAATCAATCGCATTTAAACACCCCCTATTTTCAACCGCAGATCAGACGGACAGAACAGATCTCAATAGCTATGCAAAAATTAATACTAGCATTGATAAAGTAAATGCAAAGATAGAAAGACGTAAACAAAACTCTCACTCATCAACTGGCAAAGACCAATATTTGAGATATAATCCCCATAGAATAGAAATGATTTTTTTCTAAAAACAATGGCAACTGAAAAATCAAAAGACTCTTACATCAGAGACAAGCTAGACCAAGCCAGAAAAGCGAAAGCAGCCAGTGGCGGCTATGCCGGCTATGGTTCACCTGCTTTTGGTCAACAGTCTGTTAATGGTGAATTAGTGGAAGATCCATCTGAACAACAGATTATTGAATTAATTCGCCGTCACCACAAGTCAGGAAAATCACTTCCACAAATCGCCGCTTGGCTTAACCAGCAAGGATATCAAACCAAGCGGGGGAGTCAATGGCAACCTGTATCAGTTAAAAGGGTTTTAGACAGGCTCTATGGTAAAATACAAAGAATTTCCGGTATGGACGAAGACTGATGTACATATTGGCTCTAATTTAGAACCACAAAGTAAAAATGTCTTTTTTACCCCTACTGAGATAGATAACCCCGAATTTTAGCCCATATTTACCTTTTGATAATTCAATCCTTTATATAGAAACTGTTTCCCCCCTTTCATCCTTTACATCCCTCGTATTGTACCTGAAATTTATAGAAAATAATATGTATATCACAAAAAACTTTACAAAACTTTATAAATTAACTTCATCGGCTATTGTCAAATATGGAAATTGATGACCCACTCATTGGCGTTCCTTGCTTAGAAGATGCGATAGATAAGCGTCCACTGGTTGTTACACCGAATACTTCCCTAATTGATGTTGTCAATTTAATGAATCAGACGCGAGGTAATAGTTGTTTCTTACCTGATTTTGATTCAGAAATGGGTTTTAGTTCCATGCAAGGTACGCGGTCAAGTTGTATTTTAGTCATAGAAAGAAACAAATTACTGGGCATTTTCACAGAAAGAGATGTTGTTAGACTTACCGCCATGGGTAGAGATTTTACTGGTGTGAAAATAGCTGATGTCATGATACATCCAGTAATAACCTTAGTGGAAACTTCATTTCGGGATATTTTTGCGGCACTGTTTTTATTTCGGCGGTATCGGATTCGCCATTTAGTGATAGTCAATGAAGATACACGAGTAGTAGGAATTGTTTCCCCAGAGAGTATTAGACAAGTTTTGCGCCCCACCAATTTACTGAAAATGCGACGGGTATCAGAAGTCATGACAAACCAGGTAATTCATGCAGCACCCACAGCCTCCGTACTCAGCTTGGCGCAGATGATGGCAGAACATCAAGTTAGTTGCGTGGTGATAACGAAAAGTGGTTCTGGGAATGATGCTGAATCCGCTGGGAGACCAGTAGGAATTGTTACAGAAAGAGACATAGTACAATTTCAAGCATTGGGCTTAAATTTGCCTGAAATTCAAGCAAAAACAGTGATGAGTACACCGTTATTTTTACTGAGTCCAGAAGATTCCCTATGGTCTGCCCATCAAGAAATGCAAAAGCGACGAGTGCAGCGATTGGTTGTATCCTGGGATTGGGGCGCAAAGTTAGCTATCGTCACTCAAACCAGTTTATTGCGGATATTTGACCCATTGGAGATGTATGGAGTCATAGAAACCTTACAATTAACTGTAGCTCAATTAGAAACAGAAAAAGCTAAATATTTGCAGAAACAAAATAATGTTAGAGAACTATCTATACAGCCTAGTTTAAAGGAGATAGGGAAACAAAACATAGTTACTAATGAAAATTTAGATACCTTGATTTCTACTGTTGAAAGCCGGATAGAACATTTGATCAAAAATCCTGATTTATCCAGAGAATTACAGCAAATGTATTTAAGTTTAGCGACAACGGAGATACAGAAAATCCGTCATTGTCTTAATAACTGAAAAATCCTCAAAAATTGAATTTTTGGGAGATTTTACTGTTTTTTACAGAGATTTGTTTGATTGTGTTCACCTACTTATTCATGATAATCACTACCAGAACCAAACCGCCATTTATCTATTAACCGATGCCAATAATATTGTTTTTCTTGTGGTAGATTATTAACTAATATTTCTAACATTGGACTGAAAGTAAACAACCTAGTATACACAATTAAATTTACATAATGTAACATCCAATCTAATAAACTTAATAAACCCACTTGGGGAATGATTTTTGCAACTAATAAAGGATGAGATAAACCAGTTTTTAACAAAGTTTTTGTTAACGCCCCAAATTGGACAATATCTTGTAAAAAAGGTTTTAAAACAGGTGTTCCTAACTCCTGCATTTGTGCAAATACAGCAGAGAGTAATTGGTTAATTTGATTGGGATCAATTTTCTGATTTACTCCTACACTCATGGCTTTTTGAAATAACCAAGTTACACTTAAACTCGGTTGATATGGTTGGAGAATTGCTAAAGATTTGGCAGATAATTGATCAGTTTTTAAGGCTTCATGAACTCCCAAAGTTAACCTTTGTAAATGACGCACCATAGCCCCAAATCCACCAAAACTTAAAGGAGATTGATTTCCGCTACTATCTCCTACAAATAAAATCCGATTCCAAGGAGTTTGTAAAGGACTTTGACGATAACTGGGAAAGAAACCAAATAAGGCCCGTTGAAAATTGAGGTGATTAATTTCCACACCTTGATATTCTGGTAATAGACGGAAATATTCAGCAAATAAAGTTTCTAAGCTCAATCTTTCTGGCGCTGAATCTAAATAAGTGAACAAATAAGTTGTTCTCCCGTCTTTAGCGGGAAATGCTTCCCAAAAATATTGACATTGATTTTCCAATGCTGTAAAAGATAATAATAAATCACCAGTTTTATTCTCAGGAAATCCTGTAGCACAAGTTCCCACAACTAAACAAAGTGCATCTGGTTTTTTTCCTTGACGTGCTTGTTGGCTAATTGGTGATAGATTTCCCATGACATCTAATAACAATTTTGCGGTAAATTGGTTATTGATAATAACTCCATTTTTGTGAATTACTACATTACTAAATGGTGTATTTTCAAATAATTTTCCTCCAGCATTCAGAAAGCGTTTTTTTAGGGTTTCGAGTAAATAAATAGGACTTATACCAATATTAAGAACATCTTCCACCCAAACTTCCGTACCTCCTGGAAAGCTAACTCGTGCGGGATTATATTCAGTAACAATAGCCTGGTTTAATTCCGCTTCCGTTAGTAATTCCAATTCCCGAAATACTTTTAACTCTTGGCGAGAAATATTCCATTCCTGTTCTCTTCCTCGCAAAATTCCCCTTTCTAATAATGCTACGCGCACACCCCGCACAGCTAAAGCGCAACCAATTAAAATTCCCAAAGTTCCACCGCAAATAATGACATCAAATTGTAATGATTCTAAATTTTCGGGATTTTCTTGAACTACATTTGGTATGGGTGAGTTATTATCTCTTAGAGATGTTAAAATGGCATCTGCACGACGCAAGCCGCCTAAAATATCCCCTGGGAGTTGAGAAAGAATTTCTTCAGTTAGTGACATAAAGCTTAATTTCAGAAAAGTTCTGTTACACAAAAATAAGGTTTTTAGCCACATCTTGCATAAGTCCTAATATTGATACTATACTATCTTTAACGTTGCCGATAGCCGGGGTGGAGTAGCCATATTCAGCCATGAAAAGTCTCTAAAATCATTATTTACTTAAATTTGCAGGATTTACTTAATTTACAGGAAACACTTATGAACCGTTCTCAGATAGTTGCGATTATTACAGGGGTAATTTCTATACTTCTGGCTATTGCTTACCTCATTGTTGTCCAAATTATTGATTATCGGGATATGAAACCAGCCCCTACTAGTCAACTCAGCCCACAAGTAGTTATTACAGTCAGTAATTTACCTGGGTCACTATGTAAGTTACTTGTTAAAGTATAAAAAATGGGGTGGTAAATACTGCCCCTAGATTATAGATACTGCTTGAAAAGTTAATCTATAGATTAAACATGATGGTTACTATTTAATAATCGAATGTACAGAAATATAAGAATCACTTACAGAAATCATTGCAAATTCATCTACTTAAATAATTTATTTTTGTTACAGATAAGGGTAAACTGTTCATAATAATATTAAATAAAAATAAATTGCGATTATCAATGATCACTAGATTAATAGGGATCAACGGTATTTGCTGTGTTTTCTTTAAGTTTTGCTGCAAATTGTAGAGGTAATTGAATGGGTCAGTATTTACTAGATACTATTTGGCTAGTCCCGGTTTATGCTTTGATAGGTGGGCTTTTAGCCATACCCTGGTCACCAGGAATAATTCGCAAAACAGGTCCTCGACCAGCGGGATACGTAAATGTAGTCATGACCTTTTGCTCATTTGTTCATGCTGTTCTTGCTTTCTTTGTAATTGGAAATCATCCAGCCCAAGAAGTATTTATTCCTTGGTTGTCAACAGCGGGTTTAAATCTCACCATTAATTTAGAAATTTCTGCTGTTAGTGTGGGGGCGTTAATTATTATTACCGGCTTAAATTTGCTGGCGCAGATATACGCTATTGGTTACATGGAAATGGACTGGGGTTGGGGACGTTTCTTTTCCTTATTAGGATTATTTGAAGCGGGTCTTTGTGCTTTAGTATTGTGTAATGATTTATTTTTTAGTTATGTAATTCTGGAAGTCCTTACCTTGGGAACTTACCTATTAGTAGGTTTGTGGTTTAGTCAGCCTTTGGTAGTGACTGGGGCGCGAGATGCTTTTTTAACCAAACGGGTCGGAGACTTGTTTTTATTAATGGGTGTTTTAGGACTTTGGACACTTTCAGGGACTTGGAATTATACAGAGTTGACTGCTTGGGCGGCTACTGCAAATGTTGACTCCACAATTATTACTTTAGTATGTTTGGGCTTAATTGCCGGTCCGATGGGTAAATGCGCCCAATTTCCCCTACATTTGTGGTTAGATGAGGCAATGGAGGGACCTGTTCCTAGTACAATTTTACGAAATTCGGTGGTCGTCGCCAGTGGGGCATGGGTGTTAATTAAATTACAACCTATATTTAGTTTATCTCCCTTAGCAGCTTCTGTAATGGTGGCTATTGGTACAGTAACAGCCATTGGTGGGGCGTTAATTGCGATCGCTCAAATTGACATTAAACGCTGTTTATCCTATTCTGTTAGTGTTTACATGGGCTTGGTATTTATTGCCGTAGGCACACAACAAAATGAAGCTGCGCTACTATTAGTCCTCACCCATGCTTTATCCTCTGCATTACTGGTCATGAGTACCGGGGGAATTGTTTGGAATAGTGTCACCCAAGATGTTACCCAATTAGGTGGATTATGGTCACGTCGTCCCATGTCCGGTTTAGCATTTATTATTGGTACATTGGGTTTAATAGGTTTTCCCCCTTTAGGTAGTTTTTGGGCATTATTCAAATTAGCTGATGGTTTATGGGCAACACATCCGACTTTAGTAGGAATAATTATTATTGTCAATGCCTTAACTACATTCAGTTTAACTAGGGAATTTGGTTTAATTTTTGCTGGTAAACCTAAACAAATGAGTGAACGTTCTCCTGAAGCTATTTGGTTAATGGTTTTACCAATGATGATTTTATCAGGCTTTGTTTTACACCTGCCTTTAGTATTACAAAGCTTGTCATTGCTTCCCGACTGGGCAACATTAAATAAAGATGTCGCCCTACTATTAATTTGGTCAAGTATATTTGGTTGCAGTATTAGCAGCATCATCTATTTAGGCAACATTCCTAAACCAATTCGTTTACCCTGGCAAGGTTTACAAAATTTATTTGCTTATGACTTTTACACTCCCAAACTGTACAAAATCACCATTATTTTCGGCGTTGCCCAACTTTCTAAATTTGCCGATATCCTAGATAGATTCGTAGTAGATGGTATTGTCAACTTTGTGGGTTTATTCTCTCTTTTAGGTGGTGAAGGATTGAAATATAGTAACAATGGACAAACTCAAACCTATGCCCTGACAGTGCTTTTAGGAGTAGGTGTTTTAGGTGCTTGGTTGTCATGGCCTTTTTGGGGTGTGCAGTTCATGAAATTAATTTTTTAATTTGCACCCGACTTATAGCATTACCAATTAACAATTCCCAGATCATAAATATGTTGAGTGTTTTAATTTGGCTGCCAATTATAGCCGCTATAATCATCGGTTTTTATCCAAGAAAAGATATTCCCGCGAGTCGAATTCGTTTAGCATCTTTAATCATTACAGGGTTAGTTTTGCTGTGGAATATTTTGATTTTGTTAAAATTTGATATCAGCAATTCGGGGACGCAATTCACCGAATATTTACCCTGGAATGAAACCCTGGGGTTGAGTTATCAATTAGGAGTAGATGGATTATCAATATTAATGTTAGTATTAAATAGCTTCCTCACTTGGATTGCTATTTACAGCAGCAGTAAAGATACAGAACGTCCTCGGTTATTTTATGCCCTGATTTTGTTTGTTAGTGGTGGGGTAGCCGGTGCTTTCTTATCACAAAATTTGCTTCTGTTTTTCCTGTTTTATGAATTGGAATTAATCCCCTTTTATTTACTAATTTCCATTTGGGGCGGGGAAAAACGAGCTTATGCCGGCATGAAATTTCTGATTTATACAGCCATTTCCGGGGCTTTAATTTTAGCCACATTTTTAGGAATGGTATGGTTAACAGGTTCTCACAGTTTTGCTTTTGATGCTGTTGCCACTGAAAAGATTTCTGCGGGAATGCAATTAATATTATTAGCAGGAATAGTTCTAGGTTTTGGGATCAAAATTCCCTTAATTCCCTTCCATACCTGGCTACCAGATGCTTACGTAGAAGCTTCCGCACCTATCGCTATTTTATTAGGTGGAATATTAGCCAAATTAGGAACTTATGGCCTATTAAGATTTGGTTTAGGAATGTTTCCCCAAGCTTGGCATATTATCGCCCCAACATTGGCAATTTGGGGAGCAATTAGCGCGATTTATGGGGCGGTTGTAGCCATTGCCCAAAAGGACATCAAACGCATGGTAGCATATAGTTCTATCGGCCACATGGGCTATATTTTACTAGCAGCAGCCGCAGCCACACCTTTAGCATTAGTTGGTGCAGTAGCCCAAATGTTTAGTCATGGAATCATTCTCGCTATTCTCTTTCATTTAGTGGGAATTATTGAAACTAAAGTTGGTACAAGAGAATTAGATAAACTCAATGGTTTAATGAGTCCTATTCGCGGTTTACCATTAATTAGTGCCTTGCTAGTTTTAGGTGGTATGGCAAGTTCTGGTATTCCCGGTTTAACAGGTTTCATTGCTGAATTCATTTCCTTTCAAGGCAGTTTTTCCAGCTTTCCAGTTCCCACAATTTTATGTGTAGTTGCCTCTGGTTTAACGGCAGTTTATTTTGTCATTCTTCTTAACCGTACCTGTTTTGGTAAATTGCAAAATAACCTAGCTTACTACCCTAGAGTCGTCTGGGCAGAAAAAATTCCTGCACTAATTTTAGCATTGTTAATTATCTTTTTGGGAGTACAACCCACCTGGTTAGTTCGTTGGAGTGAAACCACAACTACCGCTATGGTAGCCGCAATTTCCCCTACTGAAAAATCGGTAATTGCCTTAAAATGATATAGCTTGGGAATAAATTCCCAGGCTCATAGCAAAAATCATCTCAAGATGACTAAATAACCCGAAAATTTTTTAGTAAACTAAAGTTTACTTTGATTATTAGCCCGGAAATGAATTTCCGGGAGGGTTTGAAAACTAACAGATACACTATTGTTTTAACAAACACAAAAAATATTATGGTACAAACTTCAGAAAAACCAAAAGCCAAAATTCCTCCTTCAAAACACGAATTTGCAGAAATTATTCATCGCTTAGAAGCTGGTGGTTCAATGTTACCAGATACACCAGAAAATTTAATGCAAATTATCGGTATTTATAAAGCTTATGCCGTACCGATGGATTTTTATTGGCGAGATTTATTATATATTGCTGAAAGGGTATTTTTAGATCCTTTACCAGCTTTTAAATACTTCCTACCACAAGAATATTTAGACCTGCATAATCACTATGCAGGTGATGATGCTGATTTAAGAATTTGGCGAGGTGAAGCTACTGCACACCCAGAACTTTTGGCATTTATGGAAAAAGGTGAAACCATTAAAATGCCGAAAATATTCCATCATTTATTCCATGATAGAATCAACATGGAATTTGCCGAAGCTTGTATGCAGGCTATGCTTTGGCACCGCAAAATGTATGCACCAGTAAACCAATTTGATGCTTATTTAGATTCAGCCGAATATCAAGCCAATGCAGATAAAGCAATTAAAGCTTATTTTCGGAAAAATCCTCTAATGTTGGGACTTTATAAACTGTTTCCTGATATGTTTTTGGAACAGTGTCGGATGATGTCCTATTATTCTAATTTAGGACTTTTCTGGGAAGTCATGGCACCGGTATTTTTTGAAATGTCAGATATTTATGATGAAGGTGGTTTCAAAAGTGTACCTGACGCTATGAACTTTCTCATAAATGGTATATTTGCTATTGCAGGTCGCCCCATTTACCATCATGTTTATATTGACGGTGAATGTTATGAAATTATCCCCAAATCAAAAGCGTTTACCTGGTTATATGAAGCCGCTTTACCCTATGTGGAAGCCGTTTTTTATCGCACCGCACCATTTAGAGGCACAAAGTCATATAATGCCCAAGCAGGGGAAGTTCCAGAAGACCAAAAAGACTTCCATTATGGTATTCTTTATGCTGATGTATTTCCCGTCGGTACAGCAGGTATTCCTCCGACATTATTAATGCAAGATATGTTGCATTTTTTGCCTCAATATCTTGTTGATTATTATCAACAATATTGTCGAGGAGAAGAGGATATTTTAATTCAATTGGGAATTACTTTTCAACGTTCCATGTACAATGTAACATCTGCGGTAATTCAAGCTTTAAGAACTGCTCTTTTATATCCTTTAGATGATGAAAATCCCCAGCATTTACAAGCAAATCGAGAATTTTTTGAAATGCAGTTAAATCGCTTTACTCGTAGTGATTATAATATGCGTGATGCTGCTAGATTACGGGATATTCAAAGACAGGATTATAGATAGAATCTGCGGAGAAAATAGATACCCGACTTGTTGCAGAAGTTGGGTATCTCCCTATTTGTTGATTTTGTAAAGATTTATATTTTTTCAGTAAATTATTGAATATCTATGGAAAAATTATGTCCTTAGTTAGACTAAGTTATAAATAATTAATATTAGGCTGTTAAACAAAATTACAGCCAAATCACAAAATATAAAATGACTAAGATCATTGTCACTGGAGTTGCGGGTTTTATTGGTTCTCACTTAGCTGAAACATTATTAAAACAGGGAGAAGAGGTAATTGGTATTGATGAATTTAATGATTATTATGATCCCCTGTTGAAGTGGAAAAATATCGCCAATTTTCAACATTACCCCAATTTTACTTTAGTAGAAGGGGATATACAATTTTTAGATTGGCAAAAACTGCTTTTAGATGTCCAATTAGTTTATCATCAAGCGGCCCAAGCTGGAGTTAGAGCCAGTTGGGGGAAGGGTTTTCGAGCTTATACTGAACGGAATATTAACGCTACACAAGTTTTATTAGAAGCTGTTAAAGATGCTGAAAATTTAAAAAGATTAGTGTTTGCATCTACATCTAGCATATATGGTGACGCGGAAACATTACCAACCCATGAAGAAATTAAACCTTTACCTGTGTCACCTTATGGTATTACTAAATTAGCGGCTGAACAGTTGGGAATGTTATATCATAAAAACTTTGGTGTCCCGTTTGTATCCTTACGTTATTTTACGGTCTATGGACCAAGACAACGGCCAGATATGGCATTTCATAAGTTTTTTAAAGCAGTGTTGCAGGACGAAGCAATTCCCGTTTATGGTGACGGAAAACAGACCAGAGATTTTACTTTTGTCAGTGATGCGATCGCTGCTAACTTAGCTGCTAGTATTGTACCAGAAGCAGTAGGGCAAATTTTCAATATTGGCGGCGGCAGTAGAGTCATTTTATCAGAAGTTTTAGATACCATGGCGGAAATAGTCGCTAAACCCATCAAACGCCATTATATCGAAAAAGCCATGGGAGATGCCCGTCACACCGCTGCTGACGTATCCAAAGCCCGAAAAATCCTTAATTATCAACCCCAAGTATCCTTAAAAAATGGCTTAACCCAGGAATGGGAATGGGTGAAGAGTTTGTATAGTGTATAACTAACAAAGATCCCCCCCTTCCTAAAAAAGTCGGGGATCTGAACCTGGTAAATATTCAGCTATAATAAGACAATATAAATCTTAGATTACCAAAAATCCCCAAAATACCCAGGGAGTTAGAGTTATGGTTGCTACTCCAATACCGACCGTTGCCGAACTATCAAAAGTGACAATTTCTTGGGAAGCATTACCCGAAGATTTTATCTTAGAAGAAGAACCTGTGGAAAACACTGCACAACCATTAATTGCTGGAGCATTACGAGAAAGTCTAGAATTAAGTGGATATATTCAACCCACCATGCTCATAGCGGCAAATTTGGGCATCTGTGCCACCATGGATGGTAAACTTGTTGTCAAAGCTCCAGATTGGTTTTTTGTGCGGACAGTTTTACCCTTATCTGGGGTGACAGATAGACGCAGCTATACACCCCACCTAGAAGGGGAAATTCCCAGTATTGTCATGGAATTTTGCTCAGATACTGACGGAAAAGAATACTCAGCTAGACGCACTTTCCCCCCCGGAAAATGGTTTTTTTATGAACAAATTCTCCAAGTTCCTACTTATGTAATTTTTGATCCCCTGACTGCTGTATTAGAAGTTCATCAACTTGAGTCAGGACAGTATAAATTACAGCCAATAGACCCAAATAATCGTTACTGGATTACAGATATGGGATTATTTTTGGGATTGTGGGAAGGGGAAAAGGAAGGTCGCATAGGTTACTGGCTACGGTGGTGGGATCAAGCAGGTAATTTGTTACCCTGGGCTGTAGAAAAGGTAGAACAGGAACAGCAACGGGCTGAACAGGAACGTCAACGGGCTGAACAGGAACAGCAACGGGCTGAACAGGAACGTCAACGGGCTGAACAGGAAAGCCAACGGGCTAAAAGGTTAGCAGAACAGTTACGCGCACTGGGTATTGATCCAATTGATTAAATGTGCGGTTTCTAAAATTGTTGTAGAGATGTTTCATAGAACGTCTCTACATTCTTTTTTGCGGGATACCTAATTAATCCCAATTGGGAAATTCATTGTCGCTTAACCCAACCTCCAAAATCAAACTCAAGGAGTTTCAGTTTTGGCTGTTGTAAAAGCGGTTTCTAACCGCAAAGAGGGCATAAAATTTAACTAAAATAGTTCACTCAGATGAATACTCACATCAGGAAAAGCTAAAGTTGATAAACTTTGATTTTTTGTTAACTTCTGTACATCTTGATAAATTACCTCAAGAGAATTTCGATATACTTCGATAATTTCCTGATTAACATCTACTAACCAAACTTCAGGAATATTTGCTTCTGCATATAAAGGAATTTTCACCTCCCGATCATATTTTACAGTTGTGTCAGCCACTTCTATTAACAAAAATATATCTTCTGGTTGGGGGTGTGAATTTCTATAAAAATCTGGACGTGGTTTTAATAAAGCTATGTCTGGTTGGGGTTCAGAAGTTTCATTTAAAACTACTGGGTTTTGAGGTGCAAGAATGATCCGTTTTCCTAAAAGCTGAATTAGCAGATTAACTAATCTATTTACACAACCAGCGTGTCTTCTTCCAATAGGTGACATATCAATCATTTCCCCCCGAATTAATTCTACTCGCTCATTTTCTGACAGAATACCAAATTCAGCCATTTGGTGAAATTGTTTAACTGTAAATTGATGTCTGATTAGTTGTAAAACCATTGTCACCTCTATTTAGATTTTAATTGAGATTGATAAAAAACTGTTGTTGGGTTGCGCTGTTACTTAACCCAACCTCCAAAATCTACAAAATCAAACTCAAGGAGTTTCAGAAATTGCTCCTTGCATTTTCATGAAAGTATCAATTAAAGTCTGCAATTGTTGATCTGCTTTAAAAACTCCTAAACCTCTTGCTGTCACTTTTCCAGGAGAATAAACAAACCGAGATTTCATATTTGAAGTTAACTTTTCTGCTAATAGATTCCAAGCTGGTTCTTCCATGGGTGTTTCTAAAACAATATGCTGTTTATTCTCTGGTTTAATGCGACTAAATCCCAGGTTTTTAGCTAATTGTTTTAATTCCATCACGCGCAATAATTGATTTGCTGGTACGGGTATAGTACCATATCTATCAGTCCATTCAGCAGCGATTTGTTTTAATTCATATTTTGATTTTACCGTGGCTACAGCGCGATAAGCACTCATTTTTTGATCAAGATCAGTAATGTAATTGGCAGGAATAAATGCAGTGAGATTAAGATCAATTTGCGTATCTTCAACTTTGGGTATTTCTTGACCTCTAATTTCTCGAATTGCTTCCTCTAACATCTCCATATACAAATCAAAGCCAATTGCATCCATTTGACCAGATTGTTCTGCACCTAGCAAGTTACCCACACCGCGAATTTCCATATCTCGCATTGCTAATTGATATCCAGAACCGAGTTGAGTAAATTCTTGAATTGCTCTTAATCTTTGTCTAGCGGCATCGGATAATTCTCTTTGTTTGGGGTAAAATAACCATGCGTGAGCTTGAATTCCCGCACGTCCCACTCGTCCCCGCAATTGATATAATTGAGATAAACCAAAACGGTGAGCATCTTCAATTAAAATTGTGTTGACTCGCGGAATATCTAAACCAGATTCGATAATTGTCGTACAAACAAGAATATCCGCGTCATTATTTCCGAAAGTCAGCATGGTTGATTCTAACTCACTTTCGTCCATTTGACCATGAGCGATCGCAAATCTTCCTCCGGGGACCATTTCTCGCAAATTTGCAGTGGTTTCTTCAATTCCGTCTACTCGCGGAACTACATAAAATACCTGGCCACCTCGATCTAATTCTTGACGAATTGCACTTCTGACAATTTCCGGTTTTAGGGGTGCGAGGTGGGTTTGAATTGGTCTTCTCGTTGGAGGTGGAGTGGTAATTAAACTCATTTCCCTAATTCCTGATAATGACATATATAAGGTTCTGGGAATAGGGGTAGCGGAAAGAGTTAAAACATCAACTTCAGTTTTCAAGCTTTTGATTTTTTCCTTTTGATTAACTCCAAATCTTTGTTCTTCGTCAATTACTAAAAGTCCTAAATCTTTAAATTGCACACTTTTTCCTAATAATTGATGTGTACCAATTACTATATCTAATTCCCCAGTTGCGAGACGTTTTTGAATATTCCGTTTTTCTTCCGCACTACGAAAGCGATTGAGTAAACCTACATTAATTGGATAAGGTGCAAAACGTTCTTTAATTGTGTGATAATGTTGTTGAGTTAAAATAGTGGTTGGTGCTAAAAGTGCCACCTGCTTTCCTGCGGTGACAGCTTTAAAAATTGCCCTAATTGCTACTTCAGTTTTACCAAAACCCACATCTCCACATACTAACCTGTCCATGGGTCTCTCACTTTCCATGTCCCGTTTTACGTCTTGTACTGCTTTTAGTTGATCTGTGGTAGGATGATAAGGGAAAGAATCCTCCATTTCTTCTTGCCAAGGCATATCTGCGGGATAGGAAAAACCCTGTTGTTGCGATCGCGCTGCATACAATTTTAACAAATCTACTGCTAATTTCTTAATCGCTTTTCTGACTTTATTCTTAGTATTATCCCAAGCTTTTCCAGTCATTTTATGCAGTTCTGGAGGTTTATCTGCATTGGTTCTAAATCGAGATAAAGAACCAACTTGATCAGCAGCAACTCTTAATAAACCATCTGCATATTGCACAACTAAATAATCACGGGTTTCCTCGTTAATTGTCAGACTTTCTAATTTGACAAATTTGCCAATTCCATGACTACGATGAACAACAAAATCCCCTGGACGTAATTTATTAGGATCAACTTGCTTAGATGTCCCTTGACGACGTTTACGGACATAGCCGAAATTAGCTAAGGAATGTTGTCCATAAAATTCTCTATCAGTGACAATAACTAACCGATAAGAAGGTAAAATAAAACCTTCTAATTCAGCTAAACCAGAATATTTTAGAGCAATTGGTGTATGATTAATTTGTAGTTTATCAATGGCTTGATAATCACGAGGATTGGGAATAAACTGCGCGGGACAATCGTGTTCTTGTAGCAGAGAAACCGAACGGGAAGGTTGAGCCGAAAGTATCCAAATTGCAAAATTGCGATCGCGTTCTTTCCTAATTGTCTCCGCTAATTTAGCAAATTGGTGAGGAGTTACCGGTAAAGGTCTACTCCCTAAATTCAAACCACTATTTTCTTCTGATAATTCTGATAAGTATAATTTTTTAAAATTCCCAATTTCCCCTAAACAATCATTAAAAGAACGATGAATTTTAGGTAATTCAACAGATAACTGACCACTGACCACTGACCAATGACTTTGAGCATTTTCCACCCAGCGATCGCTATGAGCATAACATTGCTCTGGCTCATCAATGGCCACAAATGTATTTTTAGGTAAATAGTCAAGTAATGAAGCGGGTTTTGTAAAAGCCAACCCCAAAAGCCGCCGACTCCCCTCTATATTGTCCTCCTTCATATCCCCTTCTAAAAGGGGTAAAGCGTCTGAATTTAATAATGTATCATCCTTTAATCCGTTTAAAATAATTGGTGCGAAACTTGTGGGAGTGAGGGTAATTTTTTCTACCTTATCCAAAGCTGAACGCTGGGTAGACGGGTCAAATTCCCGAATTTGTTCAATTTCATCTCCAAACCATTCCAATCGCACAGGTAACTCCGAAGACACCGGAAACACATCCACAATATCCCCTCGTCTACTCCATTGTCCTTCAGTTTCCACCAGGGGAACTCGTTCATATCCCAAAACAGTGATTTTTAGAGCAAATTCATCCAAATCAAAACCCATTCCTTTTTCCAAAGTCACAGAGAATGACTTAAACGCCTCCGGTGGTGGTAAATGTGGTTGTAATGCGCTTACAGTGGCAATAATGGCTATATTATTATTATTCTTAGCTAATTGACCAGCCACCGCTGACGACTGACAATTAACCAAATCAGTTAAAACCTGCATTTGTCCCCAACTTAACTCATTTTCAGGGTCAAAGGGTTCGTAGGGAGAAGCTTCCGAAGTAGGGTAAAAATGGACAGTTTTCCAGCCCATGGCTTCCATTTGGGCGAAAACCCGCCCAGCTTCCTCCAGAGTAGCACAGACCACGCACAAATTTTGATCTTCATAATTTGCTAATGCTGAAGCTACCAGTCCCTTGGGGAAACGAGAAATCCCATTTAACCGCAATTCCTGTTGTTTGTTGAGTTTAGTGATTAGTTCTGCGGTCAGCAAAGATCGGGACAAAGCACGGACAATAGAAGAAAATGGCATAAGTTTTACGCTAAATTGGCAGTTGTTACCGATATGAAAATCTAGAAGCCCTTGATATCAACTATTTTAAAAGTTTTAATCGCTCTCTTGACAGTGAAGGGGCAAAAAATCTAGCCTAGAAATGATTTATCAAGTCAACCTTAGATCAACCAGACTGGATTTAACTTGTATAATTCTAGTAACATCTTACTAAAGCGTGTTACTTTCAGCGTAACACACCCTACTGAATATTTACTTGATAATTAGACTCTTAACTGCTAATAGATAGAAGAAATCTGACCACTACTTTGTTTATAGTCAAAGTATTTAAGAGAATCACCTAAAATAATGGATACTAAAATAAGTCAGATTTAATTAACATTAGCCCGAATTTTGGAACTCCGTATAATTTTACTCTTTATACCAGCAATTTTAAAAATGTCTTCCCTCTCTTTTGAACTTTTCACAATTTTGGTGCTAATTTTCGCCAACGGTGTGTTTTCCATGTCGGAAATGGCCGTAGTCTCGTCCCGGAAAGTTAGACTACAGCAGTTAGTTAACCAAGGGGATATTAACGCTAGGGCTGCATTAAAATTAGCAGAATCTCCCAATCATTTTTTGTCTATTGTCCAGGTGGGGATTACACTGATTAATATTCTTAATGGTGTATTCGGAGGTGCTACTATTGCCAAAAGACTAGAAGACTATATTAAGCTAGTCCCCATTTTAGCCAATTATAGTAATGCGATCGCCTTTGGGATAGTTGTTTTACTCATTACCTATTTTTCCCTAATTGTCGGTGAACTCGTACCCAAACGTCTCGCTTTAAATAACCCCGAAAAAATCGCCGCTTTTGTAGCTATACCTATGCGGGCTTTAGCAAGAATCGCCTCACCTGTAGTTTATCTTTTAAGTGCATCTACAGACCTAGTATTGCGAATTTTAGGAATTACACCCTCAGAAGAACCCCAAGTCACAGAAGAAGAAATTAAAATCTTAATCGAACAAGGTACGGAAGCAGGGACCTTTGAAGAAGCCGAACAAGACATGGTAGAAAGGGTTTTCCGATTAGGCGATCGCCCCGTTACCTCCTTTATGACACCCAGACCTGATATAGTCTGGTTAGACTTGGAAGATCCTGCTGAAGAAAACCGCCAAAAAATGACCGAAAGCGCCTACTCTCGGTATCCAGTTTGTCAAGGGGGATTGGATACAGTTCTGGGTATAATTCCTGTCACCGACTTACTAGCCAGAAGTTTACGTAATGAACCCTTAGATCTAACCCTGGGATTACGTCAACCCGTATTTGTTCCCGAAAGTACGCGGGGATTAAGAGTTTTAGAACTGTTTAAACAAACCGCGACTCACATGGCCTTAGTCGTAGATGAATATGGAGTCATACAGGGATTAGTTACCCTGAATGATATCATGAGTGAAATAGTCGGTGATGTTCCCGCAGGACCAGGACAAGAAGAACCCCAAGCAGTACAAAGGGAAGATGGTTCTTGGTTAGTAGATGGAATGTTAGGAATAGAAGAGTTTTTAGAACTATTTGATCTCGAAGAATTAGAAACTGAAGAAAGGGGAAATTATCAAACATTAGGAGGTTTTGTGATCACCCATTTAGGACGTATTCCCGCAGCAGCAGATCATTTTGAATGGGATAATATGCGCTTTGAAGTTATGGATATGGACGGAAATCGGGTTGATAAAGTATTAGTTGTACCCAGGAGAATGAATAATGGGTAATTGGTAATTGGTAATTGGTGATAAACTAGAAATTATCTATTTATTGTCTTTAATTTTTCTTGTTTAATGCACGTTATCAGCCGGAAAAAGCTCAGAGATTTTTGTCAGGAACACGCAAACAGTTGTGAAATTCTTGACGACTGGTATATTACTGCTAGTAAAGCTGATTGGCGTAATTTAGTACAAGTACAATCTGTTTATCCTAAAGCTGAAGCTGTTGGTAATTTCACAGTTTTCAATATTAAAGGCAATAAATACCGTTTGATTTCTAGTATTAATTATGATAAACAGGTAATCTATATTAAATATGTCTTAACTCATGCAGAATATGACAAAGACTACTGGAAAAATGACCCTTACTTTTAATTCAGACGCTTACAGCAAATTACTGTCCCAGTATCAACCACGAGTAATAAAAACGGAGGAAGAAAATGAGCAGTTTTTAGCAGTTGTGGAAGATTTACTTTCTCGTTCTCATCTAACTTCAGAAGAAGATACCTTATTGGAGTTATTAATGAGGCTAATTGAAGACTTTGAAAGTCAGCATTATCAGTTAAATATTTCTACTCCTGCTTCAAGAATTTTGCATTTGCTGGAAGCGCAGGGTTTGGAAACAGATGATTTAATTTCTATTTTTGGTTCAAGTAATTTGGTTTCTCAGATAATTAATGGTGAGGTGGGAGTGACGCAAGAACAAGCTAATATTTTGGGGAAATTTTTAAAAGTCGATGCTAGTTTGTTTGTTAGCTAAAAAACGACTTTTTCAGCAAAATCCCATTTTTGTATCATGGGTATTTCTGATTCCGAAACACTCCCACAATCACAGCAATTCCCGTTTTTATGAAATAAAATATCAGAGATAGGTTAAATATGCTTTCATGACGATATCTATTTTTATTCTTTCTGGGCTTACCTCCTAACTTCGGAAACTGCTGTATTAACCATATAAATAACATATAAATAATCAAATATGTTCAGGTATTTCTCTCTTCCTCTGCGACCTTTGCGCCTCTGCGTGAGACAAAAAATCCCGTTCACTGATACCAGACTCAATAGATAATTTATTGAGTTTCAGTTAGAAAAAAGGGTACTAAAAAACCATTTTCTTCCTTTTTTCTAACCATTAACTTACACCATTACATCAGGAAATTAAAGCTGTCTAACAACAGGTTTACCGTCAATAACCTCACCGACAAGAACGATATCTGCACAATTGACAAAAATACCATTTTCCAGAACACCAGGAATATTATTCAGAGTTTTTTCTAGATTTACAGGATCTTCGATCTGATCAAATGTCACATCTAAAACCATATTACCTTGGTCAGTGATCACAGGTCCTGCTTTTTTTACACCCATACGCAGTGTTGGCTTACCACCGAGCGCTTTAATAGCATTAGTGACAGGAGTAAGCGCCATAGGAATGACTTCTACAGGGACAGCAAACACAGAACCCAGTTTATCTACTAGTTTACCACTATCAACGACCACAATAAACTGTGTTGCCAAGTAATCTACAACCTTTTCGCGGGTATGCGCGGCACCACCACCTTTAATTAAGTTTTTATGGGGATCTACTTCATCCGCACCATCTATAGCAATATCAATATGGTCCACAGCGTCTAAAGTAGTGAGGGGAACGCCATACTCTTTTGCTAAAACTTCTGACTGAAATGAGGTGGGAATACCGACAATATCCTCAAGTTCTCCAGATTTGAGCCGTTCTCCTAAATACTGAATTGTGTAGGCTGTGGTTGAACCTGTACCCAAACCGACTATCGAACCTGATTTTACCAAATTGGCCGCGGCCTTGCCAACTTCTTGCTTCATCAATTTAACTGGGTCTGCTGGTATGGACATTCTTTAACTCCTGAAAAACTCATGCCAAGGTACTGTTACAGCCGACTATACTACAAAAGAGGATCAATTTAGCTTAGTAATTATAGGAGTTATGCAAAATATCTGGAGAAACTCTTTCCTTCGTGGTTCATTATTCAGTGACTTGTACCTAAGTCCTAAATTAGTTAAACTTAAAATTTATTTTCTCATTCTCATATCCAAAAACTTCAATTGTTGATATAAACAGCGAATTTGTTGTAAATATACACCCGCTGCTTCGGCTTTCCTAAATGGGTTGCCAAAAATTGCTTCTATCTCTAAAGGACGACATTCATCAAAATCAATTTTCATACTGGTGCGGTAGGGTTTCATTTTTACAGTGTAATCTAACATGGTTTGAATAAAACTTTCAGGAATAATTCTGCCTGTACTTTTTGCCCCTGCTGCTACTTCCCACATCAAATTTTCTACTAATTGTCGAGTATGAATATCTGCCATTAATTCATCAGTTCTCGCATCAAGAATTACAGATAAACCATTGTAGGGAATATTCCAGACTAATTTTTTCCACCGTCCTAATAGTAAATCTTCTAATAGTTCTATGGATATGCCCGCATTTTCAAAATCTGCTGTAACTTCCCGCATTTTTTGAGTAATGCCAGTTAATTGATAATTAGATGTATATTCCCCCAAAGTAATTTGTCCATAATCTAAATGATGAATATGCCCTGGTGCAACTTTATTAGAACAGAGAAAACATAAGCCACCAATAATGCTAACATTGCTGACAATTTCCGCCACTTCTGCCTCTATATCCAGTCCATTTTGTAATACTAATACCGTCCCATTATCCTTAACTATTGGTGGTAATAGATCGGGTAAAAGTTGATTTTGAGTAGTTTTTAATGATACTATTACCACATCACACTGTGGCATCTTTTCTACATTGTTATAAGCATTAACTTGGGGGAGGGTAAAGTCACCGTCTTTAGACTCAATGATTAAACCGTTTTCCCTTACCTGTTGATAATCACTTTTGAGTAAATAGTGAACTTCTAAACCGGATTTTTGCAGTTTTGCACCATAAAATCCGCCTAATGCACCAGTTCCCAATATTGCATAAGTGCGTTTAACCATATTATGTATAGAAAAATCATCAGGTCAGATTTTACCAGAATTGTAGCTAATTAAACTTAAACATGATTTACTATTTTCTAGAACCTTTGCTAGATATAAGGTGAGGTAAAATTAATGGCTGATATTGTTGATATTGCAGTTAGTAATGATGCGTTTAAAACTTTGGTAGCGGCTGTGTCCGCTGCTGGGTTAGTAGAAACATTAAAAAGTCCCGGTCCATTTACCGTGTTTGCACCCACTGATGATGCTTTTGCCAAATTGCCCCCCGGCACAATTACAACTTTATTACAAAACCTTCCCCAGTTAGCACGGATTTTAACCTATCATGTCGTTCCTGGTAAGTTAACAAAGGATGATTTGGCAAAACTGGGTACAGTAACTTCTGTGGAAGGTTCTCCTATTAAAATTAATTGTGATCATGGTTTTGAGGTGAAAAATGCTACAGTTTTAGCCGCCGATATTGTTGCAGATAATGGCGTGATTCATGTTATTGATACTGTGATTTTGATGGGTTAATCCCACCTTTTCACTTGGGAAATCTTATAGAGACGTTTTATACAGCGTCTCTATTATGAATAAATTTAGTTGTCAAGGCTAATTCTTTAAAAAAAGTAACATAAATACTATGATTACTCACTTTTGATATACTATAATCTTATTAATCTATTATTTACAATAAAACTTAATCATAAGTACCGACAATTATCCCCAAAAATCAATGTTAGATTTCAACACCTTAGCTGAGTTTTCCCGCAACAACTGTATAGGCATTTGTGCCTTTCTTGTCCCGGCCAATATCCTAACAACCTTATTAACGATTATCCTCACCTTCCTAAATCGTCCCCTGGGTCAAGTATGGATATCTACAGGATTAGCCTGTTTATTTGCCAGTGTCATGGTGCTGCACGTTTATACTTGGTTTATGATTGGTGTAGTCATGGCACCAACTTATATTTTATTGTCCCTAGCAGTTACTTGTTTATTGACCAATCTTTTGCTAATTATCTGGCGGAGAAATTCTCTACAATTATTTTCTCTTGGTAAGTAACTACAACAAAAGTCAAAATTTCAGGAATACCAAAAACTGGATATTTGGCTTTTTTTATAAACAGTCAGAATAGTAGTTAAAAATATAAATCACTATTCTGACTATGGTTAATAGCTGTTAATCAACAGCTTATTTTTTAGGTTTTAGCAGTAACCCCAGCCGCAACAGGGATTATAACCGCCATAATAACGGCCATAACCGCCATAACCGCCATAAACGCCATAACCGCCATAACCATAATACCTATGTCCACCAACAACGTTTTGTACTTCCTCGGTAGCTAGTTCATTAAGAAAACTAGTAGCATCATTAAATAAATCATAACCGATAGGAAGTAGTGCAGATATTTGGATATTAGCCATGATAATTACTCCTTGATTTGATGAATTGTCTTGACAAAAGATAAATGAGATTAGACTTGCTATAGACTAACCTTACTTCTGATTCTTCCCAAAATCATTGATAAATTCAAGGCTTTGACCTCAATGGATAAGACTTAATTGAACTATTTTTGTCTAGTTATTCATGGTAATTAGCAGTTAAAAGATGTTTATTAATTTACAGTTTTTGAAACTTACCAGGAACGTATTTTAGAGATGTTTCATGCAACATCTCTACAAAAAATGTCATTTTTATTGTGGATTAGATTTACGGAAAATACCGACTTAATTAAGTTTATTTTGTCTAAATTACATGAGATAGACAACATATCTAAACCCAATATTCAATTGTCTTTAATTGGTAAATTCTGCCCGTAATTGATTAACAACTCGATCTAATCCCACAGAATGGGCGGCTTTGAATAATAAGCAATCTCCCGTTTGCATAAATGTTTTCAATCTTGTTACCAAATCAGTATGGGTAGTAAAACATTCACAAGATATATTATCGGCACTATTAGCAATAATTTCCGCATCTTGACCATCAACTAACACCAACAACCCATCAAGATGCAAATTTTTGACCATTTCCCCGACTTTTTGATGCAGTTCTGCGGATCTTTCTCCTAGTTCCTTCATAGCACCTAAAACCGCAATTTTCCGCTTTCCTGGTGTGTCTGCTAACAACTGTAAAGCAGCTAACATGGCTTCTGGGGCGGCATTATAGGTTTCATCTAAAATCACGATATCATGAGGTAAAGTGAAGCGTTGACTTCTACCTATGGGCATATTTACCATGATACCAGATTGTAATAATTGCCAATCAATTTCTAATACCTGAGCTACGGCTAAAGCTGCTAAAAAATTACTAGCATTATGACGACCAGGTAAGGGTAAAAGTAAACGCTTTCCAGCAACTTCTACGATTTCATTATTAATTAATTCTCCTTGAATATCACCACCAGAAAAACCGTAACTGATAACTTTACCCTGCCAAAATTTCGCTGCTGTCGCCATTAATCGGGGATTATCATAGTTAAGAATGGCGATACTATGATCTGGCATTGTGGCTAATAATTCACATTTAGCTTCAGCAATTGCTGCTTCTGAACCAAGTAATTCAATATGGGCTGTTCCCACATTAGTAATTACCCCAATTGTTGGTTTAGTAATTTCTGTGAGTTCGGCAATTTGTCCCCTTCCCCGCATAGCCATTTCTATAACAGCAAAATCATCTCCTTTCGTCAATTCTAAAAGAGTTTTGGGAACACCTATTTCATTATTAAAATTCCCGTAGGTTTTATGAACTTTTCCTTTTGTAGCTAAAACTGCGGAAATTAGTTCTTTAGTGGTGGTTTTACCTACTGAACCAGTGATGCCAATTACAGGAATAGAAAAGGTTTCCCGCCACCATTTAGCAATTTGCTGATATGCTTTTAAAGTATCTTTAACCCGCAAAATCGGAAAACCCGGATTTTGATTTTCATAGCCATAATCAACTATAGCCAATATAGCCCCTTTAGCGATCGCTGTTGGCACAAAATCATGTCCGTCAAACTTTTCCCCTCGCAAAGCCAAAAAGACCTCACCCGGTTGCAAAATGCGGGTATCTGTTTGTATACCAGCCAACTGGGCTAAGGTAGATACAGATACATTCACAGGTTCAGCTACAAGAACTTCAAGCAGTTGAGAGATAGTGGTAGAGACTGACATACTGATAAACGATAAGGTATTTTAAAGGTAATAACCTTATCATTTTTTGTGTCACGTGGACATAGTGCTATAATTTAGTTTATATTGTACTACAAGTTTTTTCAGAAAATCGCTAAAATAGAAATACACTTGCTACTTATGAATTACAGAGACTATATTACAATCGAAACTCGCTTCATGTTCGGGATGTAGGGATGAAAGCAATAATAGACCCGATAGTTTGGAATGATGCAAAAGATAATGATTTGATGATTGTCTCGAAAGATGCCTGCCATTGCTTGCTCTCTCATAATCGCACTGAAAATTTGCAACTGCATTCAAACCAGTAATAAGGTGCGTTACATTTCATTAACGCACCCTACAGGATTTGCTGTATACTGAAACAATAAGTATTATAATATCAGCTTAAAATCATGTGTATATCAATATTTAACAATGAGGATAAAAATGATTAAATTCATAGATTTGTTTTGTGGTACAGGGGGATTTAGAATAGCCGTTGAAATGATTTGTAATCAGTATAATATTTCCTCTCAATGTGTTTTTTCTAGTGATATTGATATAGACTCGCAAAAAATATATACAGCAAATTTTGGAGAAACTCCAGCGGGAGACATTACTAAAATTAATGAAAATGATATTCCAGAACATGATATATTATTGGCTGGTTTTCCCTGTCAACCTTTTAGTATTTGTGGAGAACTTAAAGGTTTTGCAGATACCAGAGGTACATTATTTTTTGATATTGCTAGAATTATTCAAGCTAAAAAACCCACAGCTTTTATATTAGAAAATGTCAAACAGTTACAAGGACATCAACAGGGAAAAACGTTAAAAATTATTATTGATAATTTACAAGATTTAGGATATTACACAGATTATAAAATTGTTAATGCCTTAAATTTTGGACTACCACAAAAACGAGAAAGAATTTTAATTATAGGTTTTAAAAATCAACATCATTATGAGAATTTTAAATGGCCATTGATAAAAATTCCCATGCAACCATTATCAACAATATTAGAAAATTCCGTTTCTGACTTTTATTATGCTTCGGAAAAGATTAGACAAAATCGGTTACAAAAAGTTAAACCTAATCAACAAGATGATCAACCAACAATATGGCATGAAAATAAATCTGGTAATATTAGTGTATATCCTTATTCTTGTGCATTAAGAGCAGGAGCATCCTATAATTATCTATTAGTTAATGGAGAAAGAAGGTTAACTGAAAGGGAAATGTTGAGATTACAGGGTTTTCCTGAATATTATCAAGTGGTGGGAAGTTATCAAACTATGAGGAAATTGACTGGTAATGCTATTGCTATTCCCTGTGTGGCTAGTGTTATTGATGTTATGATTAATCTGATGGTAACAAAAAGTATCAAATCTAGTGTATCTAAAAATCCACTATTTCATCAATTAAATCTTTTTGAAAATAATTCATCTATCTCAAAAAATTATGTACACAATTCAAGAAGCTAAAAAACAACTTGATATGCTGATCAAAAAAGCTAGGGTTGATATGTATAAACCTATTCAAATTGCAGAAGTTTTGAGACGTTCACCTTTAGAGAAAGATATTGATATCTTGGACAAGGAAACATATAGAACTCAGTCACGCCAATGGCGTGATTTGGTTACGGACAGATTATTAAATAAAGTATCTACATCTTCATCTAAATATCAAGATGATATATGGACTAAAACAGCAATGCCTCCTGAAATACTTTCAGTTCTTGATCAAGAAAATAAACGTACTGAAGGAGGAGTAGAGCATTACATATATCTAAGTTTTGGTGAAAGACAATCCACTATAAGTAGCGTGATTGAATATATAAATAAAACAGCAACAGATAAATTTAGTTTAAAATATTTATTAGAATTATTTGTTACTCAACCTGGAATTAGAAGAAGTATTGATAAAGCCTATGAAATTGTAGCCTATAGTTTGTTTGAAACTATTGTTGTAGCTCTTGATGCAGAAATTAATATTTCTATCCCTCCTGCAAAACAAGATATATTAAATGAATTTTCTGATTTAGCTAAAGTATTATTAGGGATTGAAAAAGGGAAAAACTCATGGGGATTTAAAGCTCATATCTATCGAGTAGGAGTAACTAATGCCGCAGATAGAGGTTTAGATATGTGGGCGAATTTTGGACCAGCAATTCAAATTAAGCATTTAACTTTAAATCCTGAATTAGCACAAAATATTGTTGATCAGATAGAAAGTGATCATATTGTTATTGTTTGTCGTGATGCTGATGTAGCTGTTATTAAAATGATTACAACACAAATTTCATGGGGACAAAGAGTAAGAGGTATTGTTTGTCAATCTGAACTAATAAATTGGTATGATCTTTGTTTGAGAGGTAAATATGCTCAAATATTATCTCAGCCATTAATTAATTGTTTATCTGATAGTTTTAGAAAAGAATTTCCTCACTCTATTGCTTTAACTGAATTTTTAGCAGAAAGAAACTATCCACCTTTAGATACATTAAATGAAAATTGGCGCATTATAGGATAAGTTATCGCTCAAATACAAGAATACAAATCTTTTTGATACAGATCAAGCTAAATGTGAATATTTAAAGGTTATGTAATTTTTATCCCTCCTCGAAATTCCCGCAGTGCTTGAGCATGATTTTCTATATTAACACAACGCATCAATAAATCTACATCTAAACTCGGTAAAAGTTGCGATTTACTAACAGCCTCATATCCCTCATTTCCTAAACTATAAAACAATAATTCATCATTCATCCAAAACCAAACTTCAGGAATTTGTAACCGTTTATATGCTTCCAGTTTATTAATTCCTCCACTACTAACAACCACCTCAATTACTAAATCAGCACGTTTGCTATTTGGTCCAAATTCATAAGATTTATCGCCTTCTTTTTTAACTTTTTCAAATTCATTTTCTAAAGTAACAGAACCAGTAGGAGTAAAATCTAACTCCAAAAATTCTAAATAAATTTCTAGTAAAGCACCAATACGTTCTTTGATAATTTGATATTTTTTACCTGGGTTTTTACGAATCTCCAAAACTCCATCTAAAAAGGATAACTTTACCCCTGGGCGGTCAATTAGCTGTTCAACAGCTTTAAATTCTCTCCAGGTTAAGTCGCTAATTAAAATTGGTTCTGCTTCGCGTTCAATGATTGTAGTTATCATAATTTAAACCCAAAGAGATTGAATTTATTGTATCTTAAATTCCCATGTATAACCGTTATTTCTAATCGCTTTTCAAATCACCTAATTTCTCTATAAAATCTGCGTGTTCAACAGACTGTAAACCAGTTTGTAAAACATTCAATACAACTTGCATATTACCTGTTAATAATTCATTTACCGCTAACCATAAACCTGGAAATACCCGACTTTGTAAAACTCCCTCTTCATTAGGTGCTAATTCTAAATATTCACCTTCTTGTAAGGAAAACCAACTTAATTTTTCGTCCAAAACTTGCCAAACAATATATTCTCTCACACCATTGCGACGATAAGCCTGTTTTTTGCCATGGAGGTCAATAGCCACACTACTAGCAGCAATTTCTACAACTAATTCTGGTGGACCCTCAATATAATCATCCTCACTGATGCGAGTTTGACCTCCTGCTTCTGGTATAATAATCAAAACTGCATCAGGTTGAGGTTCATTATCTAAATCTAGCCGGACTGTGGGTTCAACTCCTAAAGCCACACCAGGGGTCATGGCTTCATAATTACCAAGCCATGTTAGGATGCGACCATGAGGTTGTCCATGACTTCTAAAACGCAGAGCAGCAGGCATAATATAAACTATCCCTTCGATTAATTCAGCTTTTTTCGGTTTAGATACGGCATTATATCGCCGTTCAAATTCATAACGGGTGAGTTTGTCCCCGTTTGTCAAAGGAGGAATTATCGAAGCTGGGAAGGGTATTTTTACCATAATTTTCTGAATGAGTAATGAAGCCCTGAACGAATTATAACAAATTATTCAAGTTTTTCATAATTTCTGGACATTTTACTTTCTATAAATTGATAATATGACAACTTTCCTCACAGATTCTCTAGATATAAATAGATTTCATTTTTCTTCAAGATTGAACTTAAAACAAAGAAGTGAATTAGGTCAGTTTCTAACTCCTGCACCGATTGCGAGATTTATGGCAGGACAATTTAACAATTTATCTGGTCATATTAGTTTACTAGATCCTGGTGCGGGTGTTGGGTCTTTAACTGCTGCTTTTGTAGAGCGATTATTAATAAATGCTGATCAAATTGAGAGTTGTTTAATTACAACCTATGAAGTAGAAGAAACCTTTTTACCCTGTTTAGAACAATGTCTTATAGAATGTTGTAATGCTTTACAAAACAAGGGAATAAAAGCAGATTATTCTTTGCAAAATCAAAGTTTTATCGAGAGTGTTGGTAAAACCAGTTTACCGCTTTTTACTAAAAATTACCACAATTTTACCCATGCAATTCTAAATCCACCTTATAAGAAAATAAGTAGTAAATCAACTGAGAAAAAAATACTATCAAAGCTGGGAATTGAAACGGTAAATTTATATAGTGCATTTGTTTGGCTATCCATATTACAGCTTTCTCAAAATGGTGAAATAGTTGCAATTACTCCCAGAAGCTTTTGCAATGGTAGTTATTTCCGGCCTTTTCGCAAAGCTTTTCTAGAAAAAATGGCATTTGAAAATATTCATATATTTGCAAGTCGCTCCTTAGCTTTTGCACAAGATAATGTTTTACAAGAAAATATTATTTTTCATGCTGCTAAAACAGAAGTTAAACCTAAATGTATAGAAATAAGTATTAATTCAGAACAAGAATTAGATAATTGTTCAGAAATCAGACTTGTTCCATATAACCAAGTTATTGAAACAAATGATCCTGAGATGTTTATTCATATTCTTACCAACTCTCTGCAAGATGCTGTAAAAGTGCAAATAGATAAATTTTCATCTACATTAGATGAACTTGGTTTAGAAATTTCAACTGGTCAAGTTGTAGATTTTCGTCTTAAATCATCTTTAAGAAATTCCTTAGATGATCAAAACGTTCCCTTAATTTACCCAGAATCTATAAAACCAGGAAAAATTTTATTTCCTCCCACAAAACCGAAAAAATCAATTGCTATTGAAAATAATCAACAAACACAAAAATGGTTAATTAAACCAGGATGGTATGTTTTAATCAAGCGATTTTCTGCTAAGGAAGAAAAACGTCGTATTGTTGCTGCTGTCTGTTCTCCTATAAATTCACCCGCGCTGGGTATAGAAAATCATCTTAACTATTATCATGCTAAGGGAAAGGGAATGAATCCTGACCTAGCAAGAGGTTTAACAGCATTTCTCAATTCAACTTTATTTGATAACTATTTTCGGCTGTTTAGTGGTAATACACAAGTCAATGCAACAGATTTGCGTAAAATTAGATATCCCTCTCAAGAGGATTTGATGCAACTGGGAAGCCAAATTGATGAATTTGTATTTGACCAGGAAAAACTTGATACACTTGTTCACAAAACTCTGTCAATTATGAGTGAAGCAATAAACGCAATTCAAGCTAGTAAACGTATTCAAGAAGCACTAACTATTCTGAAAGAAATTTCTGCACCAAAAGAACAGCAGAATGAAAGATCCGCACTGTGCTTACTTGCATTAGCAGATATTCGACCGGAAACTTTTTGGAATCAAGCAACAACTCCCAAACGCAGAATTACTGAAATGATGGATTGGTTTCGTGATTATTATGGAAAACAATACGCACCAAATACACGAGAAACTGTGAGAAGACAAACAATGCACCAGTTTGTACAAATGGGTTTAGTTGTGGAAAATCCAGATCAACCAAAGCGACCAATTAATAGCCCTAAATGGTGTTATCAACTTCAGCCACAAGCGCTTTCGCTGATACAATCATACAACTCTGAATGTAGGTGATGCTGGTGATAAATTCATTATTAATGAAACTCAAAAGTTTGGAGAAATAGGAATTGACTTAGATCCTCATGGTAAAATGCCAGATGTTGTAGTTTATTATCAACAACAAGACTGGCTAATCTTAATAGAAGCTGTCAAGTCATGGTCCTGTTAATTTAAAACGACACAATGAACTAAAACAACTGTTTAAATTTAGTAGCAAGGGATTAGTTTTTATGACTGCTTTTCCTACTCGCAAGGAAATGACTCGGTATCTAGCTGAGATTTCTTGGGAAACAGAAGTTTGGGTAGCAGACCAACCAGATCATTTAATTCATTTTAACGGAGAGAGATTTCTTGGACCATACGAAAACCGGGAAAATCTTTCTTGATATTTTGGCGGTACTAATTCTATCAATGATTGAAAGTAAGTATATAAATGATTTTTGTTAGTTTTAGTACAAATATCCCTAAAAATTATTAAGATTTATTTACTTAAACAACATAAATATTGTTTAAGTTAGGGACCATAACCCAGTCAGTAACTAGGTTTTAGCATCTCTCACAGCAAATAACCCCGTAACAAACCTTATTTGTTCATAGCCAATAGATTTGAGAAAATCAGAAGCGATTTAATAATCAAGCACTTATAGTTATTTAAGTTGCAAAGGGAGAAGACCGGATGAAATTAGCTTACTGGATGTATGCAGGACCAGCCCACATTGGTACTTTGCGGATTGCTAGTTCTTTTAAAAATGTTCATGCAATAATGCACGCACCCCTGGGTGATGACTACTTTAACGTCATGCGTTCCATGCTATCGCGGGAGAGAGATTTCACTCCAGTGACAACCAGCGTCGTTGATAGAAACGTTTTAGCCCGTGGTTCTCAAGAAAAGGTAGTAGACAATATCACCCGCAAAGATGCGGAAGAACACCCCGATTTAATTATCTTAACTCCTACCTGCACTTCCAGTATTTTGCAAGAGGACTTACACAACTTTGTGGAACGGGCGCAGTTGGAAGCAAAAGGGGACGTAATGCTGGCGGACGTAAACCATTACCGCTACAATGAACTACAAGCCGCAGACCGGACTTTACAACAAATTGTCCAATATTACATTGACAAAGCCCGGAAGCGGGGGGAATTATCAACACAGAAAACCGCTAAACCCTCGGTTAATATTATCGGCGTTTCTACCCTTGGTTTCCACAATAACCACGACTGTACCGAACTTAAACGGTTAATGGCTGATTTGGGAATTGAGGTCAATATTGTCATTCCTGAAGGTGCTTCGGTTCACGAGTTGAAAAATATGCCCCAAGCTTGGTTTAACTTAGTTCCTTATCGGGAACTGGGGTTAACAACGGCTAAATATCTAGAAGAACAATTCGGGACACCTTACGTAGATATTACGCCCATGGGTGTTGTAGAAACTGCTAGATGTATACGTAAAATTCAGCAGGTAATTAACGCCCAAGGTGCTGAGGTGAATTATGAAGACTTCATCAATGAACAAACTCTTCATGTATCCCAAGCGGCTTGGTTTTCCCGTTCTATTGACTGTCAGAACTTGACTGGGAAGAAAGCGGTGGTTTTCGGTGATAATACTCATGCAGCGGCTTTAACAAAGATTCTCTCGCGGGAAATGGGGATTCATGTGGTTTGGGCGGGTACTTATTGCAAATATGATGCTGACTGGTTTAGAGAACAGGTGAGCGAATATTGCGATGAAGTATTAATTACAGATGATCATGGTGAAATTGGGGATGCGATCGCTCGTGTTGAACCTGCTGCTATCTTTGGTACACAGATGGAACGTCACGTTGGTAAACGTTTGGATATTCCTTGCGGTGTGATTGCAGCACCAATTCACGTGCAGAATTTCCCCATTGGTTACAAACCATTTATGGGTTATGAAGGTACAAATCAAATCACAGATTTAATCTACAATTCCTTCACTTTGGGAATGGAAGATCACCTTTTAGAGATATTTGGTGGACACGATACAAAGGAAGTAATTACCAAAGGAATTTCCGCAGAATCTGGTTTGAATTGGACAAAAGATGGACAAGCAGAATTGAATAAGATTCCTGGTTTTGTGCGCGGGAAAGTGAAGCGAAATACGGAAAAGTTTGCCCGTGAACGTGGGTTTAAGGATATCTCCGCTGAGGTTTTGTATGCTGCGAAGGAGTCTGTAGGAGCATAGGGTTTCCGTGGTTGATTAATAAGATTAAGGGGTATCCTAAATGGATGCCCTTTTTGCTTATTTAATGCTAATTTGAGCTTCATTTAAGTTGCCCAGAATATTCATACTTAGTTTACTATCTTTGTAGTAAAGATAAATTTATTATACATAAGTGTGATGACAATGCCATCGAATTTAGTAATTCAGGATGCTAAGATCACCAAATACTTACTGGTGTATCAGCCTAAAAGTGATAAATCAGGATATTTGGCTTGAGCCGGATATAACTTAGATAACTGGGAAGTTCTCAAAAACGATATAATAAAAGCTGTGAAAGGTTCTGAAATTTCAGATGTTACCCCAACTGGTTATGGATCTCAGTTTACTGTTAAAAGTCAATGCCGTGGTCCAAATGGCCGCTTACTTAGGTTATCACTATCTGGCAACAGGATGAAGGAACAGAAGTATGAAGATTTATAACTTTAAAACCTGATAGATCAAAGGAGAATTAAAAGATGACAACAGCCACCTTATTCCAATGGGTGGAACTAAAACAAGATGTTCCTAACAGCCCTGTAAAAGCTGGTAATAAGGGGGTTGTTTTAGATCATCTATCCCAACTAATTAACTCCTTAAATGAAAGATTTGGTACAGATTTTACCTTAGCAGATCAACTGTTTTTTGAAAAAATTACCGAAACAGCGATCGCTAATGATTCTATCAAAAAAGCTGCTCAAGTCAACACTAAAGAAAACTTTGCTCCTGTGCTAGAAAAGCATCTAGAAAACCTCTTTATTGAACGCATGGACGGGAATGAAAAAATATTTATGGAGGTGATGAATAATGAAGAATTTAGAGCAATGGTGTTAGAAAAATTACTATCTAGTATTTATGAGACATTGAACCGAAATGTAGATGAAACCGGCAATAGCAACTAAAAAGGAGCGATTTTTACCAGTCTACAAGGGTTTGAGGCTCATTTACAGCAGTTTCTATAACACTTTGGTACAATAATTGAGTAGATAAAAGTAAATCCTCGCTAATTCGTGGAAATTTTCACTTTAGTAGTAGAATAACAATGTTAAGTTTTATGTGCCGACCTTGAGGATATAAAACAAGACCATACAAAACCTGTAATTTCCGAAGCTTCTTTCATAGCTTTTAACAAGACAACAGTAAAGAGAGGATTTCACAACATGACATTTACACAACCCCCCTTACCTTTTGCTTCTGATGCTTTAGAGTCTTACGGCATGAAAGCTGAAACCTTTGAGTACCATTATGGTAAACATCATAAAGCTTATGTAGATAATTTGAACAAGCTAGTTGATGGTACAGAATTAGCTCACAAGTCTTTGGAAGAAGTAATTCAAATCGCTTTTGGTGACTCTGCTAAGGCTGGAATCTTCAACAACGCGGCTCAAGTTTGGAATCACTCTTTTTTCTGGAATTGCTTAAAACCCGCAGGTGGTGGCGCTCCTACAGGCGCATTAGCTGCTAAAATTGCACAGGATTTTGGTAGCTTTGACAAATTCAAAGAAGAATTTTCTACCGCTGCTGCTACTCAATTTGGTAGTGGTTGGGCTTGGTTAATTGATGATCATGGTACACTAAAAATCATGAAAACACCAAACGCCGAAAACCCCCTCGCTCATGGTAAAAAAGCGCTTTTGACCATTGACGTTTGGGAACACGCATATTACATTGATTTCAAAAATGCTCGTCCTGCATTCATCAAGAATTTCCTAGATAATTTGGTGAACTGGGATTTTGTCGCTGCAAATTTTGCTGCTTAGATTTTAATTGATACAGCAGCTTTCAGCAGTTAGCAGTAAAACCCTTGTTTGTGCAAAGCTTTGTGGCTCAGACAGGTACCTCATTGACTTGCAGTTGTAAAAGTATCATTATCATTAGATAGGTCTTATTGAGAATAGCTGACCTATCTTTTTTTACCATAAATCGTGACATTCTTGTCAGTTAGATCAGTTCGGAAATAGCTGTAATTAATTCAAATACATCTATGGGTTTAGGAAGATACTTTTGAAAACCAGCGTTTAATACTTGATTGATGACTTCATTTGCAGTATAACCTGTGAGTGCGATCGCTGGAATTTGTCTTTTCTGGGTGGATTCTAAAGACCTGATTTGGTTTAGTAAACTATAGCCATTTTCCTCGGGCATCCCAATATCAGTGATTAAGATATCTGCTGGAAACTGTTGGAGACATTTTAATGCTTCCCTAACAGAATCCGCAGTCATGACTACTGCTCCATACTCTTCCAAGGCAAAAACCAAAAACTCACGGACATCAATATTATCATCAACAACTAAGACTTTTACACCATCAATAGTTGAATGTGGGGAATTGTTGAGCGACTTGCTCAAGGGGTTTAGCTCTGGCTGTGACTGGAGTAATGGTATTCTAACTGTAAAAGTTGCTCCCTGTCCCTTACCTAAACTTTTAGCCCAAATATTTCCCCCGTGCAATTCTACCAAGTGACGGACAATTGCTAAACCTAGTCCCAGTCCGCCATAATTTCGGGTATTGGAAGCATCAGCTTGACGAAAATAGTCGAAAATATAGGGCATAAAATCAGGACTAATACCAGATCCTGTATCAATTACTTGAATTTGTGCTTCTGAGCCTACTGTGTTTAGTCTGATTTCAACTTGTCCTCCGGGGGATGTAAACTTAATCGCATTAGTGAGCAAATTCCAGACAATTTGTTGTAAACGAATTGGATCACCTAATACCATCACATTATGAGATGCAATTGTCAGCAATATTTTAATTGACTTAGCTTTGGCAGCTAAATACATAGTATTAATTGCGGTTTCAATTGGTGATACTAAGTTGACTGGGTGAATATTGAGGCTGACATTACCTCGAACCATTCGAGAAATATCTACTACATCTTCAATTAATTGGGTTTGTGATTTGGCGTTGCGTTCAATAGTTTCTAAAGCCAGTGCTGTTTTTTCGGGACTTAATTTCCCAGATTGCAGCATTTGTGACCAACCAATTATAGAAGTCAGAGGCGATCTTAATTCATGAGAAAGTATGGCTAAAAACTCATCTTTAATGCGATTAACTCGTTGAGATTCCTCGTAAAGATGGGCATTATTCATTGCTAATAATAGCATTTGCGCTAACTGCACTAAAATAGCTTCATCATCTTCTGTAAAATCACCTTCATATTTATCAGAAAGGTGCATAAAACCAATGTGTTTACCTTTAATATCAATCAGTGGTGCTACCAGCCAACCGCGCAGGGGTAAATTGTTATTAATGTTATTAATTGCGGCTGGATGTGCTTCTAGTTCAGTCTGAGTCATTCGTATTGAATTTTGGATTTGACAACCTAACCTATAAAAATCAGATTCATCAAACTTTTCATAATTTTCCCGCCACTGTTCATATTTATCTGCAAGATGAACTGTATGAACTGCTTTTGTGCAACTTTCATCTATTTTAATACTAATGATTGATTGGTGCGCTCCGATAATTTCCGCAGCTTGCTGTGTAACCAATTGCAGTATATTATGAGTTGATAGTGTTGAATTAATAGTCAGAGATAAATCAGCTAACTTTTGCAAACGATTAGTGATTTTGAGAGTCATAGCATATTCTTCTAATTGTTGATTAGCTTGTTTGAGGCTGTCTGCTTGTTCTGATAAATTAGTATATAACTGAGCATTTTCTAGGGAAATAGCAGTTTGGGTCATTAACAAATTCAAAACTTCAATTTTATTATATGTAAATGCCCCTACAGTTAGCTGATTTTCTAAATATAAAATACCCATAAATTTACCTTTGTGAATAATAGGAAGACATAACAAACTTTTAGGTTGCTGGGAGACAATATAAGAATCAGCAGCTATTAACAGATTAGTTTTAATATCATCGGTTACGAATATTTTCGCCGTATTATAAACATAATTAATCACATTGATAGGAATATCTTTACTTAAATTCACCGGGGTTGATTCTTGGATAACATTTGCATTATCTATTTTTATGGCTTCCACAAATAGATGATTATTTTTAACTAGAATTAAAACAGATTTACTTGCACCGCTATTTTCCATCATCACTTGCATTAATGTTGATAGCAATTTATCTATGTGGATTTCACTAGCAATTACTTGAGAGAATTTTATAACTGTTTTCAAATCAATAGCCTCCGAAATACTATTATTTTTAGAAATCATCATTGATACAGGTTTTTTTCCTGCTTGTAGAGTCTTAGCAAGTAATTGGGGATAGGATTTTTCTAAATGGTCTACCTTAGCTTTTCCTCCCCAGCGTAAATAGCCATAATATGCTTTTGTCATATATAATGAAGCAATTTCATTTCTACCTAAAGATAAATAAAACTCTGCCGCTAATTCATAAGCTAAAGCTTCTTCATGAAGATATTCATAATTATTTGCACCTTGAATAGATCGGTCATAATATTCCATTGCTAAAAGCATTTGCCCTAAAACTCTAGCTTTTTCAGCCTCTATCAGGTCATATTTATGTTGATAATTCATTGGGGCATTAACAGCCCAATACTGCATCTTTTGCTGATTTGCTAAAACTTGTTTCATGGACTCCAGTTGTTCATGTTCAGACTGATAATTATATGCAGCCAAAAGAGACAAAGAATAGTAAAAATTATGTTGGCTGACAGTAATTTGTCCTGGCACAGATATTATATATTGTTTAGCAAAAATAGCATTATCAAGAGCTTTTTTGTATTCTTTAAACAAATAAAATTGCATGGTTTTAGTTAGATAAAATCCAAAGAGAGAGTGATAATTTTTATTATTAACTAAAAATAGAAACAAGTCCTCAGTAAAAAAATCACCATTAAATTGGCATTTATCCTGATTTATTGCTTGCAAATTAAATATTATTTGTTGCCAAGTTTTGATATTTTGAGTATGCCAATCGAGTTTTCTATGAGAGATTAAAGCAGCACAATTTTCTAGATATTCAGATACAGTTATTAAATTTTCCCCAGCAAATAACATCATGAACATATTAAACGTATAAGCAAAACCTAAAAAGTCTGTTTCACCTATTTTCCAGCCATATTCAGCAATTTCTTGTAAAGGAACTATAGATCCTCGAAAATGCTGTTTCCAATAAATAATATGAGAATACCATAATATTAAAATTCTGAACCTGATCACTTGATTATCAAACTGCTCTGATAAATTAAGAGCTAATTTTCCATAACTATATCCAGTATTAATATCTGAAAACCTATCGCAGACTATCAAGCCATAACAAATATAAGTATAAGCAGACTCCACAGAATTGCCATATTTAATAGCCAGATTTATTATAGTAAGTATAATCGGCAATTCCATCTCCAATTGTGAGAAATAAGCTATAAAACCAAGTCCCATTAGTATCCCCATTGCTGCAAGTTTATAAGGATCTGTCATTTTTGGTAAATGGATTAAATCCTCAACATTAACATTTATTAGGGGTACTTCTTCTACAGTAACTTCTAGTTTCTCTAATAATTTTAGACCCGTATCAAAGGTTAATTCCATGTCATGCATGAGCATTTGCTTTTTGTATACCTTAACTTCATCTAGTACACTAATTGCATTTTTCCTAACTATTTCTATATAAGTTATTGCTTGCTCAGGATGAATATTTAAATATGCTGCCTCCACCGCTTCTATATAAAGGTTTAATGTTAGGTTATATTCATGCTGCCAACTATCTGCTGCAAGTAATGATAAACCTTTTTTTAAATACCTAAAAGCAGCATCATAAGCTGTAGCTAATTTGGCTTTAGAACCGGCAATTAAATTTAGTTGAGCTACTGCATATTTTTCTGACTGAATCGTAATTAAATCCATGCCAATATTCAACTGATTCACAATTTCAAATATATTTTCTTCTATGTCTTTTTCCGAGGTATTTTTTAAGAGCAATTGCCCAACTTTTAAATGGGTAGATTGTTTTTCCTGGTCAGGAATCAAAGCATAAGCAGCTTGCTGTACACGATCATGTAAAAATCTGTAACTAAATTTCTGTTCTTCGTAGTTATGAACTGCTGATAACTGTTGATTATTAAGTAAATCAGATTGAAAGAAGTTGTAAATTTTTGTTGTCGGAATTATAAATTCTTCTAACAATGCTTTCCACAAATCTACCGCTGTTTCTATCTGAGATTTTTCATTAATTTTTGCTAATGTATCTAAATTAAATTGGTTGCCAATACAAGCGGCCAGCTTTAATACTGATTGAGTTGATTCAGGTAATTTTTGTAATTGCAGTGCGATAAATTCTACCACATCATTAGTGATAGCTAAAGCTTGAATTTGTGCGATATCACACTGCCAATAATGACAATCAAAGTTAAAGCGAATTAAACCATCTTCATAGAGAGATTTGATAAATTGGTGGCTGAAAAAGGGATTTCCCTGGGTTTTTAGATAGACTAATTGAGTAAAAGGTAGAGCTACTGTAGTCGGACAATTGAGAGTATCAGCAATGAGTTGATTGAGATCAGATTGATTGAGAGAATTTAGGGTAATAGTATTAATTATAGATACAGTTATAGATACAGTTTTGCGGATATTCTCAATAGTTAATATTAAAGGATGTGTAGCAGACACTTCATTATCCCGGTAAGCACCAATTAACAATAAATAACTAATTTCATTTGTAGTCATTAGTAATTGCATCAATTTAAGAGAAGCCAAATCTACCCATTGTAAATCATCAAGAAATATGACTAAAGGATGTTTTTGAGTGGTAAAAACATGAATAAATTTCTCAAATAGCAAGTTAAAACGATTTTCTGTGGCCATGGTGGACAATTCTGGAACAGGAGGCTGTTTACCAATAATTTGTTCTAATTCTGGGATAACGGCAATAATAACTTGAGCATTTTCTCCTAACGCAGACAGAATTTTAGTTTTCCATTTTTGCAATTGAGTATCACTTTCAGTTAATAGTTGATCTATTAAATTTCGGAAAGCTTGTATAAATGCAAAAAAAGGAATATTGCGTTGAAATTGGTCAAATTTACCTTTAATAAAATAACCCCTAGCACAAACTATGGGTTTATGAACTTCATTAACTACAGCGGTTTTGCCAATTCCCGAATAACCAACCACCAGGAGCATTTCCTTATTATTAGCACAAATACGCTCAAAAGCTGTGAGCAGAGTTTTTACTTCTACTTCTCTACCATACAGTTTTTCAGGAATAGTTAGGCGATCGCTAATATCTCTTTTTCCTAATTCAAAAGTCTGAATATTTCCAGTTTCTTCTCCAGCTTTTATACACATTTCTAAATCATACTTAATCCCATGGGCAGACTGATAGCGATATTCAGCATTTTTCGCCATCAATTTATGAATAATTGCCGATAAAATCGGGGGAATATGACTATGGATATCATGTAATAATGGAGGTTGTTTAGCAATATGGTAATGTATCAATTCTATGGGGTCATTACTAGCAAAAGGTAATTCTCCAGTCAAAAGCTCAAAAAATGTCACACCTAAAGAATAGAAATCTGTCCGGTAGTCAACCAAGCGGTTAATACGTCCAGTTTGTTCTGGAGATAAGTATGATAGAGTTCCTTCCAGAACATTAGGACTAGCGAGAGTTTGAGTTTCTCTCTTAAGTAAGCAAGCAATACTAAAGTCAATTAGCTTAACTTCTAAGGTGCTAGGTTTAATCAGAATATTAGCGGTTTTTATATCTTTGTGAATCACCCTTTGATGATGCAATTCTTGTAAAATAGAAACTATTTGTAGAGCAATAGTGAAAAATTCTTTTAATCCTACTGCGCTGTTTCCCATACCTCCTGCCCCCCATTCTTTGATTTTTTCCTGGAGAGAAACACCCCCAAAATCCTCCATTACCAAAGCATAGCCGTTTTCATAATTTTCCAGTCCATAGGTTTTAATAATGCCGGCAATATTCAGATTTTTGATAATAGTATATTCATTACGAAACTGCACCAATTTCTCGAATTTTGGGTACTCCTGACGTAAAAATTTGATAACTACTGATATTTGGTCTTTTTCTCTTATGCATCGAAAGACCAAAGTTTCACTACTAGAATAAATTTTTTCAACTATTTTATAACCTGTTAATTTTACCATTTGCATATCCCATAAACCCATAAAATTTTTTTCACCAAATGTTTGTCACAATAGCGAAATAAAAGTGCTTGTGATAATGGCTGCTATTTTTTTCATGATCATCAATTCAAAATCAAAAATATCATAACGCAAAAGTTGCCATATTGCCAATAACCACAGAATTTTATTCATACCTCATCCTTGAATTGCAGTGGTTAATTCATTTGTAACAATTTGTGAAGCAATAACACAGAAGCTTGGAAGCCCCATATCTGTGCAGCCTCCTTTACTTCGTGTTCTTTGCTACTTTGTAGTTTATTGGTTCGTAATTTTATTAATTTTATTATTTATACGTAAGTATGTTTATTTATCCCTGATCATCAGCTGTTACGCACTTAAATTGTATAATCCTAAAGTTGATATCCCCAACTTTTTTAATAAGTCAGGGATATGAATTTTAGAGACTATTAATATCAATACCTTTAGCTTCTAATTTTGCTAATAAGTCTTGATAATTTTGACGTTCTTGTTCAGCACGTTGATTTAATTCTAGAAATGTGAGAAACTTTTTTCCATCTGCGGAGGAAATACTTTACTTAAGTCTAGCGATAAATCAGGGAAACAGGGTAAAGATATCACTTGATTTGGTAAGACAATTCGCCTATTTGCATAACCAAATTGACATTGTTTATTTTGATATGGTTTACTGTAACATTCTCAGCAATTATCTAATAAATTAAATATCCAATAATCAACAATTCCGGCTTTTGCATACAGAGGTATTTTTACCTTTTGGTCATAATCTATTGCAGCATCTGCAACTTCTAGGAAGTTCCCGCAATAAATTACGTAAACAAGTTTCATACGCTCTACCTTTTGATACCATTTCTATCAATTCTCCGTTAATTAATTGAATGTGATGCCTACGGCGAGCGCAGCTATCATCTTCTTTGAAAAAGCCGATTTCGGTGAGTTGGTGATATTCTTCCAGAGTAAAACTTTTAACCTGAATCCTAGTCATATATCTTGCTCCTTGAGGAATTGCCATTACATATATTCTAAAATGTGCCAAGAATTGCTATGCTAGAATCATAGTAACTATTAAGGAAACAATGCGATCGCCTACTCTTACCCCGACAATGACTGCTTTTCCCTTGGCCGCTGTAGTTGGCCAAGAAGCAATTAAAATAGCTTTGCTGTTGACAGCAGTAGACCCCGTTTTGGGGGGTGTGGTAATTGCAGGTCGTCGCGGTACTGCTAAATCTGTAATGGCGCGTGCAATCCACGCTTTATTACCACCTATTGAAGTTGTGAAAGCTTCTGTTAGCAACTGTGACCCCAACCATCCAGAAGAATGGGATGATAAACTCTTAGCTGAACAAAGACAGGAGATAGAAACGGAAATTATTCCCGCACCTTTTGTGCAAATTCCCCTGGGTGTGACTGAGGACCGGCTTTTGGGTTCTGTGGATGTGGAACAGTCGGTTAAGCAGGGTGATACAGTATTTCAACCGGGGTTACTCGCTACAGCTAATCGAGGTGTGCTGTATGTAGATGAAATCAATTTATTAGATGACCAAATTAGTAACCAACTTTTATCGGTATTATCGGACGGACGTAACCAAATTGAACGGGAAGGAATTAGTTTTCAACATCCTTGTAAACCGTTGTTTATTGCCACCTATAATCCCGAAGAAGGGGCATTAAGAGAACATTTACTTGATAGAATAGCGATCGCCTTATCAGCAGACGGAGTTCTGGGTATAGATCAAAGAGTACAGGCAGTTGCACAAGCGATCGCCTATTCCAAGTCTCCCACAGAATTCCTGCAACAATACAGCGAAGACATAGACTCCCTGAAAACCCAAATCATCCTGGCACGGGAATGGTTAAAGGAAGTCACCATTACCCCAGAACAAATTACCTACCTCGTCAATGAAGCCATTCGCGGGGGTGTGGAAGGACATCGCGCAGAACTATTTGCAGTGCGCGTAGCCAAAGCCGCTGCGGCTTTAGAAGGACGTAATACCGTAACAGCGGATGATTTACGTCGCGCTGTGGAATTGGTCATAGTTCCGAGAACCACGATCATCCAAACACCACCAGACGAACAGCAACCACCTCCACCTCCACCCCCACCACCAGAAAACCAAGACGAGTCGGAACAAGAAGAAGAACAAGAGTCAGAACAGGAAGAGGAAAAAGAAGAAGACCAAGAACAGCAAGAACCCCCAGACATTCCCGAAGAGTTTATTTTTGACCCAGAAGGGGTAATTCTTGACCCAGAGGTGCTTTATTTTACTCAAATGGCACAACGTCAAGGTAAATCGGGAAGTCGCAGTATTATCTTCTCAGACGACCGGGGACGGTATATCAAGCCAATGATTCCCAAAGGTAAAGCCCGACGCATCGCCGTAGATGCCACATTGCGAGCCGCAGCCCCATATCAAAAAGCACGCCGAGCTAGACAGCCAGATAAAAAAGTCATTGTTGAACAGGGAGATATTCGTTCTAAGCGGTTGGTAAGAAAAGCCGGCGCTTTAGTCGTATTTGTTGTAGATGCTTCTGGTTCAATGGCTTTAAATCGGATGCAATCTGCTAAGGGTGCAGTCATGCAGCTTTTAACAGAAGCCTATCAAAATCGTGACCAAGTATCTTTAATCCCCTTTAGAGGAGAACAGGCAGAAGTATTATTACCCCCTACCCGTTCCATTGCTTTAGCTAAAAATAGGTTAGAAAGATTACCCTGTGGTGGCGGTTCACCCCTAGCACATGGTTTAACTCAAGCCGTGCGGGTGGGGATAAATGCCCAAATGGGTGGCGATATCGGGCAGGTTGTTATCGTGGCAATTACTGATGGACGCGGTAATATTCCTTTGGCTCGTTCTTTAGGTGAACCCATGGAACCAGGAGAAAAACCAGATATCAAAGCCGAATTATTAGACATTGCAGCCAGAATTAGGGCTTCGGGAATGCAATTGTTAGTCATTGATACGGAAAGTAAATTTGTATCCACTGGCTTTGCCAAAGAATTGTCAAAAACCGCTGGTGGTAAGTATTATCACTTGCCGAAAGCCACTGATAAAGCGATCGCCGCCATGACTAGAGGTGCTATAGCTGACATGAAAGCAAAGTAAATTAACGTAAATCAACTTTTCGTGGTTTTGTTTTATTATATACAGCATAACTACGAAAAAATCAATTTATATTTTTTGAAAATTAATATTTGTACTGCTGCCAATTATGTCTAGGTATTAGACCACTGAATAATACTCCTCAAAGAGACTAATTGACTCCATGTGACATCAGCATGGCTAAAACCCCAAGGATTTTGTAAGTGGAAAGTTCCATTAGTGGCATTATAAGATGTAATGGTGTAAGCATGACCATTAACCACACCATAATCACCACCATAGACAAAAGCTGCCGTTAAAACCTGATGAGAATTAACCAAATTAATCAGTTGAGTTTGAGTCATATTAACGGCTTCAAATGATGAAGTTCCTAATCCCGTTACCTGACGAATTACTGTATCCATCCAACCAGTTTCTATGGCTGCGTAGGAATTATTTTGAGTATCACTGTAAGTACGACTCCAACCAGATTCAGCTAATTGGGCATAGGCTTTTTCTGCTAAAGCTACCCAAAGTTCATTGCTATTAGAAGAAACCGAGCCTCCACCCCAACCAGCATAAGCGGCATAACCACCAGAAGTTGGCAAGTAACGATCTACTGTGACATAATCAGCTACGCCATTGTTATAAAAACGCACAGTGAAGGTATTATCACCATTGTTCGTAAACATATTTTGGATGTAATCAGGTTTTTCCCGGGCTATAGAAGCTAAAGTTACTAGATAATAGCAGTCTCCCACCGCTCCTTGGTAAATGTCATCAGCACTAAGTCCATTTTGGAACAGAGAACCACTAACATAACTATAGGTATAACTGGAACTGGTTAAATCAGGTCTATCATTTCCTAAGAACCACTTACCAATCAGATTTTCCATTTGGGTAGCACTACTACCGGCAAACAAGTTACCAATACCGGAACGAGTGTTAGCAACGTCACTATTAGCAATTTTATTAGATAGGACCTTCACGGAATCAGCCATAGTGAAAAAGGTAGAGTTACTAACAAGAGTCCGTAAGTCAGTTAACTCATTGGCATTAATTACACCACCATCTTTAGCATCACGGAAAATAGCAATCATGTCATTGCGACTCAAATTACCATCAGCCGCTAAGGAACTGGTTAAAGCGATAATTTGAGCATCTCGGAGATTTTGACTATACCAATCTGTTAACGACAAACTGTAAGTAGTATTACGACTATATTGATATATCCGCACATAATAAGTACCCGCACTCAACTGACGAGTAATGGATTCCGAAGTAGTACCACCAGCAGTAGAACGGGAAATTACACCACCAGAACTATTGAGTAACTGAACATCCGCATCGGCACTCAAGCCTGTTAAACTCAAACTAAACTTACTTTGTCTTTCCACATTGAATTTATAGTAATCGTTAGTATCAGATCTTCCTACCCAATCACTAAAACTTTGAGTTGCTGTTAATGCACCAACAGCACGGGCTGTAGCTGTGGTATTTCCCGCATTATCAACAGCAGTAGCAGTTAACGACAAACTGTAAGTAGTATTACCACTATATTGATATACCCGCACATAATAAGTACCGGCACTCAACTGACGAGTAATGGATTCCGAAGTAGTACCACCAGCAGTAGAACTGGAAATTACAGTACCAGAACTATTGAGTAACTGAACATCTGCATCGGCACTTAAGCCTGTTAAACTCAAACTAAAGTTACTTTGTCTTTCCACATTGAAACTATAGTAATCGTTAGTATCAGCTCTTCCTACCCAATCATTAAAACTTTGAGTTCCTGTTAATGTACCAACAGCACGGGCTGTAGTTAGGGTATTTCCAGCATAATCAACAGCAGTGGCATTTAACGACAAACTGTAGTTAGTGTCACCACTATATTGATATACCCGCGCATAATAAGTACCAGCACTCAACTGACTAGTAATGGATTCAGAAGTATTACCAACAACAGTAGAACGGGAAATTACACCACCAGAACTATTGAGTAATTCAATATTCGCATCGGCACTTAAACCTGTTAAACTCAAACTAAAGTTACTTTGTGTTCCCACATTGAATTTATAGTAATCGTTAGTATCAGCACTTCCTACCCAATCATTAAAACTTTGAGAGCCTGTTAATCTACCCACAGCACAGGCTGTAGCTAGGGTATTTCCCGCATAATCAGCAGGTACATTTAATGATGGAAGTTGCTGTAAACCAGGATCTGTGGGATTAGGATTTAAAGGATCTTTATCCAGGTAATTTAAGGAATTAGCCAATCCTGATAAAGAGGAATCAAAAGACTTTTCAGAATTATCAAACATAATGGACTCCTAAATCATTTATGAAAATGTGGATTTGTATAGGGTTGGGAATGCTGACCGACAATACTTATCCTCAGTACACCTCAACTGTTCAGTATTGTTTCCACAAAAGTCAGATCTGAATCTCTCTCAATCAATAAAATGAAAATATTCACACTAATTCAACCCTGATCAGGGTTATCAGGGTAAGTTTCGTCAAAACTTTTAAGATTCAAATATTTGACAATATTTTTGTATAACAATTAACTGTCACGAAATCAATATAAAAAGTAAATTAACGGGAGTCAAAAATTCGTATAATTATTGAAATCATTATTAATTAAATAAACAGCAGTACAAATAATTAATAATTAATATTCGTACTGCTTTCAATGATGTCTAGGTATTAGACCACTCAATAATACCTCTCAAAGAGACTAATTGACTCCATGTGATATCAGCATGGCTAGAACCCCAAGGATTCCGTAAGTGGAAAGTGCCATTAGTGGCATTATAAGCAGTAATGGTGTAAGCATGACTATCAAACACACCATAACCACCACCATAGACGAAACCCGCTGTTAAAACCTGATTAGAATTAACCAAATTAATCAGTTGATCTTGAGTCATATTGCTGACGGATTGGGAAGTAGCGCTTAATCCCGTTACCTGACGAATTACTGTATCCATCCAACCACCTTCTATGGCTGCGTAGGAATTATTTTGAGTACCACTGTAAGTACGACTCCAACCAGATTCAGCCAACTGGGCATAGGCTTTTTCTGCTAAAGCTACCCAAAGTTCATTGCTACTAGAAGAAACCGAGCCTCCACCCCAACCAGCATAAGCGGCATAGTTTCCATAAGTTGGCAAGTAACGATCTACTGTGACATAATCAGCTACACCATTGTTATAAAAACGCACAGTGAAGGTATTATCACCATTGTCCGTAAACATATTTTGGATGTACTCAGGTTTTTCCTGGGCAATAGAAGCTAAGGTTGCTACATAATAGCAGTCTCCCACCGCTCCTTGGTAAATGTCATCAGCACTAAGTCCATTTTGGAACAGAGAACCACTAGCAGACTGATAGGTATAACCTGTATCGGGGCGATCAGTACCTAAGAACCACTTACCAATCAGATTTTCCATTTGGGTATCACTACTACCGGCAAACAAGTTACCAAAACCGGAACGAGTGTTAGCTGCGTCACTATTGGCAATCTTATTAGATAAGACCTTCACGGAATCAGCCATAGTGAAGAGAGTGGAGTTACTAACAAGAGTCCGTAAGTCAGTTAACTCATTGGCATCAATTACACTACCATCTTTGGCATCGCGGAAAATGGAAATCATATCATTGCGACTCAAATTACCATCAGCAGCTAAGGAACTGGTTAAAGTGATAATTTGAGCATCTAGTAGATTTTGAGTATACCAATCTGTCGGAGTTGGTGTGGGAGTTGGTGTGGGAGTTGGTGTGGGAGTTGGTGTGGGAGTTGGTGTGGGAGTTGGTGCAACATCAGTAGCAGTTAACGACAAACTGTAAGTAGTGTCACCACTATACCGATATACCCGCGCATAATAAGTACCGACACTCAATTGACGAGTAATGGATTCTGAAGCATTACCACCAGCAGTAGAACTGGAAATTACAGTACCAGAACTATTGAGTAACTGAACATCTGCATCGGCGCTCAAGCCTGTTAAACTCAAACTAAAGTTACTTGGTGTTGTGACATCGAAACTATAGTAATCGTTAGTATCAGCACTTCCTACCCAGTCACTAAAACTTTGAGCGCCTGTTAATGTCCCAACATTACGGGCTGTAGCTAGGGTATTTCCCGCATTATCAATAGGTGCAACAGCAGTAGCAGTTAACGACAAACTGTAAGTAGTGTCACCACTATACCGATATACCCGCGCATAATAAGTACCCGCACTCAACTGACTAGTAATGGATTCAGAAGTATTACCACCAGCTTCAGAACTGGAAATATACTCACCAGAACTATTGAGTAATTGAACATTCGCATCAGCGCTCAAGCCTGTTAAACTCAAACTAAAGTTACTTGGTGTTGTGACATTGAAACTATAGTAATCGTTAGTATCAGCACTTCCTACCCAGTCACTAAAACTTTGAGTTGCTGTTAATGTCCCAACAGCACGGGCTGTAGCTAGGGTATTTCCCGCATTATCAACAGTAGTAGCATTTAAGGACAAACTGTAAGTAGTGTCACCACTATACCGATATACCCGCGCATAATAAGTACCGACACTCAATTGACGAGTAATGGATTCTGAAGCATTACCACCAGCAGTAGAACTGGAAATTACAGTACCAGAACTATTGAGTAACTGAACATTCGCATCAGCGCTCAAGCCTGTTAAACTCAAACTAAAGTTACTTGGTGTTGTGACATTGAAACTATAGTAATCGTTAGTATCAGCACTTCCTACCCAGTCACTAAA